>CBFDBL010000455.1:0-5659 GCA_965603035.1 uncultured bacterium | reverse complement strand
GCCTACGGCGACTGGGAGCCGCCGCCGCCGCCCAAGCCGTCGCGCATCAGCGCCTCCGAGGGATTCGCACCCCTGCCCCTGCCCGTCACGCCGCTGCGGCGCACCGAGAAGAAGCGGCCGCCGGCGCCCCCAGCACTGATCGGCAAGATCCGTTACGGCAAGCCGATCTGGAAAACCACCAAGGACGGCCGCCGGTTCTCCTACCTCGACTGGCAGAGCGATACGACCGACCTCCACCACATCATCAGCACCGCCGGCGGCAAGCTCGGCGTCAAGTACCGCAGCATCGAGGTCTCGATGGCCGACTTCTCGTTCAACCCCGCCGAGGTGCCCATCCTCTACATCTCGGGTCACCACAACTTCACCTTCGGCGACGAGACCGTCGAGAAGCTCCGCTGGTACCTCCGCGACGGCGGCACCCTGGTCGGCGACGCTTGCTGCGGCGCGCAGCCCTTCGTCGAGTCGTTCAAGAAGCTGACCCAGCAGCTCTTCCCCCAGCGGCCCCTCAAGCAGATCGCACAGGACCATCCGCTCTACCAGTCGTACTTCCAGATCCAGAGCTTCCAGCTCCAGCAGCCCGACAAGCAGTACAAGGCGGTGCCGAACATCTACGGCACCCAGCTCGGCTGCCGCCTGGCCGTCGTCCTCGCCCCCTACGACGTGAGCTGCGGGTTCGCCAAGCACGAGCACCCGTGGGGCTTCCGCGTCAAGGCGGTGTCGGCGCAGCAGCTCGGCGTCAACCTCGTGGCCTACTGCCTCGGCAACTACGAGCTGGGCCGGTTCCTGAGCGCCGAGAAGGTCTACTACCAGGAGCAGGAGAAGACCCGCGAGGAGTTCGTCTTCGGCCAGGTCATTCACGGCGGCGACTGGGACCCGCACCCGAGCGGCAACATGACGCTGCTCAAGCACGTCGCGGCGAAGACCACGCTCGAGGTGCACTTCAAGCGGGCGAACGTGGACCTGCGCAAGGCGGAGCTCTTCGACTACCCGCTGCTGTACATGACGGGCCACGACGACTTCGTTCTGACGGCCGAGGAGGTAGCGGCTCTGCGCAGCTACCTGCGCAACGGCGGGATCCTGCTGGCCGACGCCTGCTGTGGGCGTCAGGCCTTCGACGCGGCATTCCGGCGCGAGATCGCGCGGGTGCTTCCTCAGCACGAGCTCGAGCCGCTGGAGCTCAGCCACCCGCTCTTCAGCGTGCAATCGAAGATCGCGAAGGTCGCCTACAGCGGGCTCCTTCGCCAGAACCACCCGGACATGCAGACGCCGCAGCTCCTGGGCGTGAGCCGGGCCGGCGTGCTCAGCGTCATCTACAGCCCGATCGGCCTGGGCACGCAGTGGGACGGCGTCGAGCGCCCCTTCGCGAAGTGCTACGCCTCGCAGGACGCCCTGCGCATCGGCACCAACGCCGTCGTCTACGCCATGACGCACTGAGGGGCTGGCGGTGCCTGTGCGGTTGCCCTCCGCCTGCCGTGTGAGGGCGAGGGGTGGGCAGGCGGCAGGACGGATCGTGGGAGCGTCTCGGCCTTAGGCCCCTGCGCGCCGTCCTCTCCCGTCGGGTGATGGAGTCGGGTTCGCTGGTGGTTGGAGCTTGAGAATGGCGACGCTGGCACGCAGAGACTACCCCCGCTATGGCGACGTGCTGGAGGCGGTGTACCGCACGCGCGAGTGGTGGCGCACGGTGTACATCCTCGAGCACGTGCTGGCGTTTGTGGCGGCGCTCTTCGCGCTCGTCTTCGCGCTGACGATGGTGGAGGCGTGGCTGCACCTGAGCTCGGCGGTGCGGTGGCCCATGTTCATCGCGCTCGTGCTCTACGTGGTGTGCGGTGCGGTGTTCCTGATCTTCAGGCCGCTGGTGCGCGACTGGAGCGAGGAGGAGGTGGCGGTCCACATCGAGCGACGCTTCCCGGAGCTGGACAACGAGCTGATCAACGCGGTGCAGCTCGGGGTGGACCGGCGGGTGATGTCGCCTGGGATGGTGGAGGCGCTGATCGCGCAGGTCGCGGGGCACATCGAGCAGTTCCCGGTGCGCCAGGCGGTGGACAGCCGTCGGGCGCGTCGGCTGGCGGTGGTGGCCTTCGTGTCGCTGGCGCTGCTGGCCACGTGGGCCATCGTGTCGTTCGACAGGTTCGCGAACGCCTTTCAGCGTCTGATCCTTCCTGGGCGGGACATTGCGGCGGTGGGGGCGGTGCGGATCGTCGAGGTCAAGCCTGGCGACACGCGGCTCAAGAGCGGCAACGACCTGGAGGTGATCGTCAAGACCCAGGGCGGGCCGTCGGGCGAGATCGACGCCGTGCTGCACTACCAGTACGACGACGCGCCCGACACGCCGCTGCGGAAGGCCATGGGCACGGTCTCGGAGCACCTGCACATCTGTCGGATCGAGGCGGTCACGGCCCCGCTCACGTACCGGGTGAACATCGGTGGGACGGAGTCGGCGCGCTACACGGTCGAGGTGGTCGAGCCGCCGGTGATCGTCCAGCGCGGCATCGGCTACGCGTTCCCGACCTACACGCACGGGGCAGAGTGGGAGGACAAGTTCGACGAGGACACCAACGGGGACGTCCGCGCGCCGATCGGCACGATCGTCACGCTCCGCTTCACGGTCAGCAAGCCGATCCAGCGCGGCGAGGTGCGCCGGAGCGCCGGGCCGCCGCTGCGGCTCGACCCCGTCAACGACGAGCGCACCATCCTCACCACCCGCTTCAGCGTCGAGCAGCACGGCGTCTACACGGTGCACCTGCTCGACGTGGACGAGATCGCCAACCGCGACCCGCGCGAGAACAAGATCGTCGCGCTGCCCGACCGCGCGCCCTCCATCGAGTTCACCACCCCGGCCAAGGACGTCACGGCCGCGCCCGGCGAGACGGTGCGGATCGTGCTCAGCGCCCGCGACGACTACGGCTTCAGCGACATCTCGCTGTTCGCCCGCCGCGGCAAGGAGGGGCCCCAGAAGCTCGTCCGGCGCTGGACCGAGTTCCCGACCCCGCAGCGGGTGATGCTGCCCTTCGACTGGGAGCTGAGCGCCTACGCCGTGGGCGACGAGGTCTTCTACTACGCGGTCGCGCGCGACAACCACGCGCAGGTGGCGGGCTCGTACGACGAGCGGCGCGAGATCCCCAAGCCGCAGGAGAGCAAGAGCGGCGAGTTCAAGATCACGATCCAGGACCAGCAGCAGCTCGCCCAGGAGAAGGCCGACGCGATCAGCAACTGGGAGACCGAGCTGCGCAAGGTGCTCGAGGACCAGATCGCCGCGCGCAACCAGGTGGCCGCGCTCGACGACGAGCACGACGGCCCCACCCTCCAGAAGGAGGGCAAGGCCGTCGTCGCCGCTCAGACCGACATCTTCACCCGCACCGTCACCATCGCCAACGCCATCAAGGCCACCGACGACCAGACCCAGGCCATCAAGGAGAGCATCACCCTGCTCGCCTACGGCGAGATGACCCGCTGCGCCAAGCTCGCACAGGGCCTCCCGCGCGTCAAGGAGGCCAAGAGCCTCAAGATGGGCTACGCTGCCGTTGGCACCTCGCAGGACAAGATCATCGAGGCCCTCCGACGCCTGCTCAACATCCTGCCCGACCTCGCCGAGGATGCCCGCGACGAGCTCGACGAGGAGGACGCCGACGACTTCCCCGAGGACGAAGAGGAGAAGATGAAAGACCTCCTCAAGAACCTCAAGGAGTTCGTCCGCCAGCAGAAGAAAGTCGTGGACACCACCGACGAGCTCGCCAAGCTCCCGATGGAGGACTTCACGCCCGAGGAGGAGAAGAAGCTCGAGGGCGTCAAGGCCATCGAGGAGAAGTGGAGCCAGTTCCTCAAGGCCCAGATCTCCGACCTCTCGAAGATGCAGGAGCAGGACTTCGCGAACACCACCATGCTCCACGAGCTCATCGAGATCCACTCCGAGGTCGAGATGGCCAAGGACGCCCTCCAGAAGAAGGCCACCGAGATCGCCACCGCGCTCGAAGACAACGGCCTCATGCTCGCCGAGAAGCTCACCAAGCAGCTCGAAAAGTGGCTGCCCGACACGCCGGACCGCGACCGCTGGCAGATGGAGGAGCCGCTGACCGACGGCTACGAGACGCCCATGGCCGAGCTGCCCAAGGAGCTCGAGGATCTCGTCGGCGACCTCATGGAGGAGGAGGAGGACCTCCAGGCCGACATCGAGGACGCCACGAGCGCCTGGGCCGACTCCATGGACGCCGCCGGCTGGGACGCCATGGACGGCCCGATCAGCAACTTCGCCGCCAACGGCGTGACCGGCAACCGCCTGCCGAACACCAGCGAGCTGAGCGGCCGCAGCGCCGAGGGCCGCCAGGGCAAGAGCACCGGGGAGTTCGTCGAGGACCAGTTCGACGGCAAGGGCGGACGCCGCACCCCGACCCGCCTGACGCCCGAGGCGTTCCAGAAGGGCCAGATCAAGGACACCAGCTCGACCCCGCCCGGCGGCGCGACCGGCGGCGGGAAGGCCGGCGGCTCGAGCGGCGAGGGCCTCGAGGGCCCGGCCCCGCCGGACATCGAGATGAAGCTCAAGGGCTTCGCCATGCGCCAGGCACAGCTCCGCAACAAGGCCGAGAAGATCGCCCTGAAGTTCGAGGTCCTCAACTACCCGCCCGTCTTCGAGCCCGTCATCAAGGACATGAAGGTGCTCGAGGCCACGCTCAACAGCGGCCGATACCTCGAGGCCCGCCGCCAGCACGGCGTCCTGCTCAAGAACCTCAAGGGCACCCGCATGTTCCTCGACGGCGAGCTCTCGCTCGACAAGGTCCGCAGCCCGACCCTCCCGCCACACCTCCAGGAAGAGATCATCGACACCGCCGGCGCCGCTGTCCCGCCCGAGTTCAAGGACTACATCAAGAGCTACTACGACGCGATCTCGAGCGTGCGGTAAGCCGGGGCGTCTCCGGGTCGCCGCCGTGGGGCGGCCACGGGAAAGGGGACGGCCTTGGCGCTGATGCTGGGCATCGTGGCGCGGCTGCGGGCGCTGCTCGGGCGGGAGCGGGGCCTGTTCAACCTCGCGATCGAGCCGACGTGGGCGATCCGGGCGAGCCGCACGGTGCCGTACTTCCAGGCGCTCGAGCAGCGGGCGCGCGACGCGGGGTTCCTCGGGGCGTTCATCGTCGGCCCCGACGGGTGCCTGCGGCCGGGCTCCGACCCCTCGCTGGAGACGCGGCACGCGACCCTCGCCCTCGACGTCTACCCCACCCCCGCGGCGATCGAGGCGCGCTCGATCACCGACTACGACGAGCCCGACGCGCCCCGACGCCAGCCCCGCGCCACGCTGGTCCTCGACGACGACCGCGAGCTGCTCCTCTGGCGCGACGGCGACCGCCTGCGGGTCGCCGGCGAGCCGCTCGCCGGGGCGCGCGACGAGGGCCCCAGGCGCTGAGGCGTCGCCGGCCGCTCCCCCCATCCTGCTGCTCGGCCTGCCAGCCGCCGCCCAAAGACAGACGGCGGCCACGGCGACCGCCGTCTGTGAGGACAGGCGAGGGGCTGACAGCCTGTCCCCGGTTCAGTGTCTCGCTCTCGTCCTCCCCCTACCTACAGCTATAGCAAACCGCGTGCCAGAGGCACGGCGCGGCGGGAGCGCGCGCGGCGCGCGCCCAAGTCGCTGAGCATGTCGGAGGAAACCTAGAACACGGCGTGGCAGAGCTAG
>CBFDBL010000454.1:0-5661 GCA_965603035.1 uncultured bacterium | reverse complement strand
GGCGGGCCGCTACGCCGTGAGCGCGGTCATCGCGGCCCGGACGGCCAGCAAGCTCGCCCTCGAGGCCGCCGGCCAGACCCTCGCCGCCGACGTGCCGGCGACGGGCGGCTGGGACAAGCAGCGCACCATCGAGCTGGGCACCCTCCAGATCGACAGGCCCGGCGAACACCAGGTGGTCCTGCGCCCGGCCGACCCCGCCTCGTGGAAGGCCGTCAACGTCTGGAAGCTGGAGCTGGCCCCAGCCCAGTGACCGCCGCCGAGCGGCATACGCGCGCGCCGAAGGAGCCGCAGGCATGAACCGTAGCAGACGCCAGTTTCTGACCCAGCTCGGCGCCAGCGCGTTGGCGGGAGGGACGCTGCTCGGCGCGCGGGCGTGGAGCGCGGGAGGGGGAAGGAGTGCCGTGAGGCCCAATATCGTGTTCCTGATGGCGGACGACCACCGCGCCTACTCGCTGGGCTGCATGGGCGATCGCCAGGTCCAGACCCCAAGCCTCGACCGCCTGGCCGAGCAGGGCCTCGTGTTCGAGCGGTGCTATGCCACGAGCCCGCTGTGCATGGCCAGCCGCGCGACCGTCATGACCGGCCTCTATGAGTACAAGACCGGCTGCAACTTCGCGACCGGGAAGCTCTCGGCCAGGGACTGGGCAAGCTCGTACCCCGTGCTGCTGCGGAAGGCGGGCTATCGCGTCGCCTTCGCCGGCAAGTGGGGCTTCCCCCTGGAGGTCCGGGGCTACGCGAGGCAGTTCGACAAGTGGGGCGGGTTCGAGGGCGCCGGCCAGGGCTCCTACGCGACCGCCAGGAACCCCGCGATGAAGCCCTATGCGCGCGAGCATCCACACGTGACCCGCGCCCTCGGGGCCTTCGGGCGCGACTTCATCCGCGAATCGGCGCAGGCCGGCGCGCCCTTCTGTCTGTCGCTCAGCTTCAAGGCCCCCCACAAGCCACACAACGTCATCGATCCCGAGGATCGGAAGCTCTACCGCGACACCCACCTGAGCACGCCGGCGAACTGGGGGCCGGACTACCTGGCGAAGCTGCCCGCCCAGGCGAAGCTCGGGCGCCAGTACGTCCAGCGCGGCGAGTGGGATGCCGAGCACTTCCCCGAGCACATGCGGGCCTACTACAGGCTCATCTCGGGCATCGACGCCGCCGTGGGCATGGTGCTGGCCGAGCTCGAGCGGCGGGGCGTGGCGGACAACACCGTCGTGATCTACACCTCGGACAACGGCTACTTCTGCGGCGCGCACGGCCTCCAGGGCAAGGTGCTGCCCTACGACGACGCGGCCCTCGTGCCGCTGATCGTCGCGACTGCCCCTCGGGCGAGCCTCCGCCCGCCCGAGGGGGGGCCTTCGCGCGCGCCGGCAGCCGCCAGAGGCCGCCGCTCGAGGGCCGTGGTCGGCAACATCGACTTCGCTCCGACCCTCCTGCGCCTCGCGGGACTCGACGTGCCCGAGCGGATGGACGGGCGCTCGCTGCTGCCCCTGCTCAGCGACCCGACCCGACGCATCCGCGAGTCGATGCTCGTCATCCAGAACTGGGGCTGGACCGACAACGACCACAACCGCGGCCTCGCCGTCGCGACCGAGGACTGGAAGTACATCCACTGGTGCTACGCCGACGACCGCGTGGCGCCCGCCGAGGAGCTGTTCGACCTGCGCGCCGACCCCCGCGAGACGGCCAACGTCGCGAGCGACCCCGCCCACGCGGACGCGCTCGAGCGCATGCGGGCGCTCTACGACCGTCACCACGCCCACTGGGCCAAGCACTGCGTCGAGCACGACGACTATACGCGCCATCGGCAGATCTTCAGCCGACACGTGCCCTGGCGCGACAAGGCCTACCGCGGCTTCGGCCACACGGGCGCCGGGCACCGTGGGCGGAAGGCGCTCGAAGCGGCCTACGAGGACCTGACCGGCCACAAGCCGCCCGCCGACTAGGCCGGCGCGGCGAGGAGCTCAACGGTGTCACGACACGCGCGGGCCTTCCTGCTCCTGGCCGTGCTGCTCGTCCAGCCTGCGGCGACTGCCCCTCGGACGAGCCCCCGCCCGCCCGAGGGGGGGGCAGCCGGGCAGACGCGGGGCGATGCAGCCCTGAGGGCTGCGGGCGTCCGGGGCGGCCTGGTCGTCCACGTCGGCTGCGGCGACGGCCAGCTCACGGCCGCGCTGCGCGCGAACGACAGCTACATCGTCCACGGCCTTGACCGCGACCCCGCCAACGTGGCCCGCGCCCGCGCGCACATCCGCAAGCTCGGCCTGAGCGGGCCGGTCGCCGTGGACGTCTTCGACGGCACGCACTTGCCCTATGTGGACAGCCTGGTCAACGTGCTCGTGGCCGATGAGCTTGGCACCCTGCCGATGGCCGAGGTGATGCGCGTCCTTGCCCCCAGGGGCGTGGCGATGATCGGCGGCGGAAAGACGGTTAAGCCATGGCCGAGGAACATCGATGAGTGGACCCACTATCTGCACGGCCCGGACAACAACGCCCTGGCCGACGACCGCGTGGTGGGGCCGCCCCGCCACATGCAGTGGCTGGCAGGGCCGATGTGGACGCGCCACCACCACTCCGACAAGGGCACGAACCCGACGGTCCGGGCCGTGGTCTCGGCCCGGGGGCGGCTCTACTACATGGTCGATGAGGCCGGCACGTCGGACATGGGGGTGCCGGCGCGCTGGTTCCTCGCGGCGCGCGACGGCTTCAGCGGCGTGTTGCTGTGGAAGCGGCCGCTCGAGGTCGAGAGCTTCGAGCGCCGCCTCGAGCAGCTCTGGCGCACGCTCGTCGCCGTCGGCGACCGCGTCTATGCCGCCCTCGGCGCAGGCCAGCCGCTGAGCGCGCTGGACGGCGCCACGGGCGCCGTGCTCGCGGCCTACCCGGGCACCGAGAGCTTGCAGGAGGTGATCCACGACGGCCACACCCTCTTCGCCGTGACCGAGCCCAATACCGTCCTGGCGCTGCGGGCCGATTCGGGCCAGCTCCTCTGGAGGTGGGTCCCGCGCGGCGACGGCGCGATCGTGCCGCTCACCCTGGCCGCGTCGCGCGGCAGGGTGTTCGCCAAGACCGACCGGAGCGCCGTCTGCCTCTCGGCCGACGAGGGCAAGGTCCTGTGGCGCGCCCCGCTCGAGGGGCCGCGGAAGAAGGTCCGGCTGCGTTGGCCTCGCGAGCGGCTGCTCGTGAGCGACGGCGTGGTGTTGTGCTCGCACGGCGGCAACGACCCGAAGGTGCTGGACCGCGACAAGTACGAGTACCTGGGCTCGCACCCGCGCGTCCGCGACTACAAGGGGAAGCTGGCCGCCCTGTCTGCCGCCGACGGCCGCGTGCTGTGGCGCACGGCCTACCTGCCAGGGCTCGAGAGCACGCCCGGCGAGATCTACATCTCCGACGGCGTCGTCTGGCTCGGCCCCGACTTCGCCCGGCCCCGCGACCTGCACACCGGTGCCGTCAAGAGGACGCGCCCCGTGATCGAGCGGCTCTGGACCGACGGCCACCACTACCGCTGCTACCCGGGCAAGGCCACCTGCCGCTACGCCATCACCGCCAAGCGCGGCATCGAGATGATCGACCTCGTCGGCGAGAACCACTCCCGAAACAACTGGGTCCGCGCCACCTGCCGCGTCGGCGTCACCCCCTGCAACGGGCTGCTCTACGCGCCGCCACACTCCTGCGGCTGCTACATGGAGGCGCAGCTCTACGGCTTCTGGGCACTCGCCCCGGAGCGGCGGTTCCGGGTTCCAGGTTCCGGGTTCCGGGAAGACCGCCTCGAAAAGGGAAGCGTCTACCCCGCGAGCCCGGAACCTGGAACCTGGAACCCGGAACCACGCGATTGGTGGACCTATCGGGGGGACGCGGCTCGCTCGGGCTCGACGACCTCGTCGGTGCCGACGACGCTCAAGGCGCGCTGGCGCGCGGACCTCGGCGGGCGCCTCAGCGCGGTCACCGTGGCCGGCGGCACGGTGCTCGTCTCGCAGATCGATGCCCACACGATTCACGCGCTCGACGCGGCGCGCGGCGAGGCCCGGTGGCGGTTCACGGCTGGCGGCCGTGTGGACTCGCCGCCGACGCTCTACGGGGGGCTCGTGCTGTTCGGCTCGCGGGACGGCTGGGTCTACTGCCTCCGCATGGCCGATGGCGGCCTGGCC
Organism: uncultured bacterium; assembly: GCA_965603035.1. GTDB lineage: Bacteria > Planctomycetota > PUPC01 > DSUN01 > DSUN01 > CAZDNN01. The sequence continues at coordinate 1,528 of CBFDBL010000454.1, read as the reverse complement.
TGGCGGTTTCGCGCGGCCCTCGGGACGCTCAACGCGGTGGCGTATGAGCAGGTCGAGTCGCTCTGGCCGGCGCACGGCAGCGTGCTCGTGAGCGGCGGCATCGCCTACGTGGCCGCGGGGCGGTCGTCGTACCTCGACGGCGGCATCGCGCTCTACGGCCTCGACCCCGCGACCGGCACGGTCCGGTGCACGACCCGCCTCGTCGGCGAGCACACGGGCGCCCTCGACCCGCCGCCCGATGGCGAACGCGACAAGATGGCGGCGAAGATCCGGCAGAACACCACCGACTACAAGACGTTCCTCGCCCCCGATCGCAGCGACGCCTTCTCGATGCGCGGGGCGCTGACCGACGTGATGAGCGCCGCCGGCGGGTCGATCTTCATGCGCCACCTGCGCTTCGACCGCGGCCTCGCGCCGCAGGACGAGAAGCGCCCTCATCTGTTCTCGACCACGAGCCTGCTCGACGGCGCGGAGCACCACAGGTCGTACCTCGTGCTCGGCACCGGCGACTTCAGCCGCACCCCGGTCGCCTATCCCTGGATCCTGCGCGCGAGCATCGCCGTGCCCTACGGCCTCGTGCTGGCGTTCGACGACACGACCGTGTGGGGCGTGCGTCGTGTCGGGAGGCGGGAGAGCACCGACCACTACGCCGTCTTCGCCGCGCCGCGGCCCGACCCCGGGCGCGAGGAGAGCCTGCTGCCCGACTTCGCGAAACGGACGGGCAAGGCGAAGCCGGGGGGGACCTTGTGGTCGATCAGGCTCCCGCTCCGGCCAAGGGCGATGATTCGCGCAGGCGATTCCCTGCTCATCGGCGCGGAAGCGCCGAGCGCTCGGGGAAAGGGCATCCTGCGGATTGTCTCGTGCAAGGACGGCAAGACGTTGACCGAGGGCCCCCTGCCCTCGCCTCCTGTGTGGGACGGCATGGCCGCGGCGGGGGGACGGCTCTACATCGCGCTGCGCGACGGCAGCGTGGCGTGTCTGGGCAGCGACTGACGCCGAGGAAAGAAAGGACATCGACATGACGCGATGGACGGCGCGCCTGGCGCTGGCGATTCTGGCGCTCGGGCCTGGCATCGCGCACGCATCGGACGCGAAGCAGATCCTCCAGGCCTCCGGCGTCAGGGGCGGCCTCGTCGTCCACCTCGGCTGCGGCGATGGGCGGCTCACCGCCGCGCTGTGCACCAACGAGCGCTACCTCGTCCACGGCCTCGACGCCGACCCAAGCCGCATCGAAGCCGCGCGCAAGCACATCGCTTCGCTGGGCCTCTATGGCCAAGTGGCGGTGGAGACGTTCGACGGCACGCGCCTGCCCTACGTGGACAACCTGGTCAACCTCGTAGTGGCAAGTGGCAAGTGTCAGGTGTCAAGTGAAGAGCTAGCTCGCGTGCTCGCCCCGCGAGGAGTCTTGCTGGTGAAGGAGGGCTCCCTTGACACTCGACACTTGACACTCGACACTTCGGCCTCGTCCGGCCTGCAAGGCTGGACGAGGGCCGTCAAGCCCTGGCCTGCGGACATCGACGAGTGGCCC
>CBFDBL010000453.1:0-5667 GCA_965603035.1 uncultured bacterium | reverse complement strand
GGTCGCTCTGGTAGTCGCCGCCGTCCACGCCGCAGGTGTCGAGGACGACCTTCGCCGCGGCCACCGTGCGCAGGTCCGATGCCTTCAGCCCAGCGACGGGCTTGCGCGGCGGGCTGACGGGCAGGGTCGGCTTCTCGGTGAACACCTCGGGCAGCAGGCGGTCGCCCGCCAGGACGACGCGCGGCGCGCCCCACAGGGCCCAGTCGCTCGACGAGTTGTCCCTCGGCCCCACGTCCGTGACCAGCCGCAGGGCCACCTTCTGCCCGCGGAACTTCGACAGGTCGCAGCGTAAGGCCTTCCACTGCTCGAGCGTCGCGTGCTCGAGCTTCGCGACCGTCGCGGTCTTGTCGCCGACGCGCACCTGGACGCTGAACGCGCAGCCGTCGGCGGTGCTGGAGCCGTCGGCGAAGCCGACGAGGGTCTCGAAGGCGCAGGCCTCGTCGGGCAGCGCGACCTCGAACTCGCCGACCGCGTAGCCCACGCCGCCCTTGTAGGGCGGATGGCAGAAGAAGCCCGCCTTCTCGACCCCGCCCACCTTCCGCCGCGCGGCGTAGAAGGACGCGCCGGTGTCGGCGCGCAGCGGCTGCTCGGGCTTGCCGCGGAAGGCCACGCCCAGATGGGTGGGCGTCAGACTGGCCAGGTCTATGGCCACGCCCTTGGCCCTGACGGCCCGCAGCCAGCGCTTCCAGGACACCTCGCCCTGCGGGAAGCGGAACCTCAGGTAGATGGGCACGACGGCGGGGGCTCTTGGGAGCGTGCAGGCGAGCGTCACGCGTTGCTCGGCTCCCTCCTCGAGTTCCAGCGTCGTCCTCACCTTGATGCCGATGGATGGCGAGCTGACGTCGAGCGTCACGGCGCTTGTGCCCGGCAGGTTGCTGCGGAGGGTCAGGGCCAGCTCCTGGCTGCTGCCTGGCTGCTGTGCCGAGGGCTTCGCGGGCAGCAGCTCGAAGTCGATGGCCTGTGCCGCGACGGCGGTGAACCACGCGCTGCCCTCAGCCGGCATCTCCGCGATCGTGCCGGTGGCGCGGACGCGGAACCACAGGCGCTCGCCGCGCCGCACGGCGGCGGGGACACGGATGGTGAGGGGGACGACCTGCTCCTGCCGCTTGCGGATCGTCTCGGACCCTATCGCGGCTCCCACGGGCGTTGCCTTGCCATTCGGGCCGACCAGTTCCGCCGTGAGCGTCGTGTCGTGCAGGGCATCCCGCCCAGTGTTCACGATCGCGGAGCGGACCGTGTAGTCGAGGCCGCCGACCACGCGACGGACGGCCGCATCGACGTGCGGCGCCGACGTGGTCCCGCCCGGGCGGACACGGTAGCAGACGGCCCCCTTCACGGGGAACACCGTCTGGCCGAGGTTGCTGACGCGGACGGCGGCAGGCCCGAGCGCCTTGCCTTCGAGGTCGTGGGCCTGCGCGCGGAGCAGGTCGGACGGCCTGAAGCCGAGGCGTGTGGGCCGCAGGCTCAGCTCGTCGCAGGCGGTGGCCGGGATGACCCGCCACGCGGGGCCCGCACCCTCGGGCCGGAGGGCCACCGCGCCGCGGCACACCACGGGGCCCACGGCGGCCAGGCTGCCCCGCGTGTCCACGTAGGTGTAGTCGGGCGATCGCACGCAGTCGACGCGCCGGCCGTCGACCATCGCCGAGTACTGGAGCAGCTTGCCCTTGAGGAAGGCCAGGTGGCCTGTCGGTGGCAGGGTGTAGGCCGCGCCGTCGCACTCGACGCGCCAGTCGTCGTCGAAGCTCAGGTTGCACCAGAGCTCGAGGCCGCTGGCGTAGCGGACGTAGAGCTGGCCGCGTCGGTAGGCGCCGGTGCGGATGGCGTCGGAGGTGGTCAGGAGCGCCTGGCCGTCGAAGTATCGGATGGCCTCGGCGGGCTCGAGGGCGTAGTGCTGCTGGACGGCGTTGGTCATGTAGAAGCACTTGAGGGCGCCGTCGAAGCCCCAGTCGAGCGCCAGGTAGCCGATGTGGCCGAAGGCGAGGGTCGAGGTGAGGAAGCGGTCGAGCCACGGGCTGGTGCGCGTGCGGTCGCGCTGCCACGCGCCGCCGCGGCGCGGATAGAACATGCTCGGCATGCCCATGCCGAAGTCGGTCATGAGCGGGTGCATTTTCAGCAGGTCGAAGTCGACGAGCGGCGGCTGCCGCCAGCGGTCGGTGCCGGTGATCTGCGCGTAGTTGCCCGAGACGAGGCCCGCGTAGAACCAGTGGGCGCGGCCCTCGCTGAACACCGGGCCGTCGTAGCTCCGACACTCGTGCCACAGCACCTGCGCGTAGCACCGCCACGTGGCCCGCAGCATCCCGGCACCCGGCACCCGCGCGTCGTAGTCGGTGCGCCGCCACGGCACGAGCGCCGTGTGCACGTCGCTGTAGCAGGTGCGGGCGCCGAACTTCCGCGCGATCTGCGGCGCCAGCTCCGCCTCCGCCATCCAGGCGTACGTCGGCTTCGGCGCGTAGCAGCGCGGCCACGCGCCCGTCCAGTTCCCGTCGGGCCCCAGGCACACCCGGTCCTCGTCCCAGTAGCCGTTCACCGGCGCGAAGTCGGTGTAGTTCGCATACAGCCCGAAGCGGTAGCCCAGGCCGTTCACCCGCGCGCCGTAGTCCCTCATCCCGGCGTCGCCGATGCGCGGGGCGCAGTGGAGGCGGAAGGTGAAGCTCTCGCCGGCGTCGCGCCAGCCGATCTCGTGGAGCGGGCAGATGAAGCGCTCGACGCCATGGGCCTTCAGGCGCTTGAGCAGGTCCTCGTTCGGCGCGCCGATGTTGCGCCAGATGGCGCCGACGGCCTTCCAGGCCTGGGGGTTGCGCGGGTGCGGGATGTGGGGCAGCACCTCGTGGAAGTCGGTCGCCACGGTCACGAGGAGCCGCTCGCGCAGCGGGTTGCGTGCCCCGTCGGTCTTCGGCAGGTAGCGCGAGCCGCCGTTGTAGACTACCTGGCCCTGCGCCGGCCTCCCGTGCTCGGCGTCGAAGACCGAGGCGTCGGAGTTGTACCAGTCGAGCAGCGCGCTCAGGAACACCCCGTCCCAGTGCACGACGTGCGGGCTCGCGCGATCGAACGACAGGTAGGGCACCGACAGCGGCTCGGCCCCCGGCGTGCCGGCGGTGTGGCCGATGCGGAAGGCCGTCGCCTTCGGCTCGCCGACGGTGCAGGTGATCTGGACCGACTTGTCCTTCGGCCGCAGCCGATACGTGTATGCGACGCTGTCGCCGCCCTTCGTCGCTCTCCACTGCGTCTCGACGACGCCGTTGTCGGTGCGCTGGCCGACGAGCTGGACCGCGACGTCGGGGTCGCCGGGCCGGCACTCCCCTCCCCCGAGCAGGAGCACGGGGCCGCCGCCGGCGCAGGGCTGGAAGCGCTTGCCGCCGATCTCGACCGCCAGGTCGCCGAGGGTGCCCGTCCTGGGCGCGTAGCGCCAGCGGAGGCTGTCGCGCGCGGCCTCGGCCACGAGGGTGTAGACCGCGCCGTCCTTGCGGACCAGGTTGCGGACCGGCTCGGTCGGCGTCGGGGTGAGGGTGTCGGGCGTCGTCGGCCACGGCACCTTCTCGGTCGGCAGCAGGAGCTGGGGCAGCGGCCTGGAGCCAGGGGCGTAGAACTGGAGCGAGTCGAACGACAGCCGCGCCGGCTTGGGGTCGGCGCAGCCGGTCACGCGCAGGGCGACGAAGGCGAGCGGGTAGTCGAGCTTGCCGTCGCCGCCGTGGGCGCCGGCGCGCGCGAGAGCGCCCGTGGGCGAGACGAAGGTCGCGTGGGTGAGGAACCAGTAGTCGTAGTTGATGGACCCGAGCGAGATGTCGAAGGCCTCGCCCCTGGCGTCGCGGACGACGGCGGTCAGGTGGGTGCGGGCGGTGCGCGGCTTGGGGTGCCAGCCCCAGTTGTTGCCGCGCACCCAGAGCTGGACGGCCTTCGGCTCGCCAGGGATCGGGATGGGCCTGGGCGGCCGCAGCTCGAAGGCGCTCGCCGAGGTCTTCCCCGTGTAGACGGCCTTGGCCGTGTAGGTGCCGAACATCTGCTGCTCGCGCGAGCGGCAGAGCTCGGCCGTGCAGCCGCGGAGGCCCGCCGCCGTCCAGCCGTTGAGATCCTCGAAGTCCACAAGCTCGGCATGGGCGGGCTTGCGGTCCATCCACCCCATCTCATAGGGCCGCTCGCCGACCTTGCCCTCGCGGTCGGCGTTCGAGGCGGGCTTGACGATCGGCTCCGCCGCCAGCGCTGCTGCGCAGGACAGCGCGAGAACAGCCAACGCCCTCATGTTGGGTCCTCCTGACCGGATACCACCACCGCGGCCCGAAAGCTGTCATTCCGAGCGGAGCGAAGCGTAGTCGAGGAATCGCTCTTCCTCTTGACCGTGGGAGAAGAGAGATGCCTCGACAGGCTCGGCATGACACGCTGTGGCTAACTGCCCTTCCACGTCGTCCGCCACTCGTCGTGAAGGGCCCGGAGCTTCCTTGCGAGGTCGGGCTTCTCGGCGGCGCGGTCCTTGCGCTCGCCGGGGTCGGACTGGAGGTCGTAGAGCTCGGGCTTGCGCTTGGGGAGGACCAGCAGCTTCCAGCGCCCGAGTCGGAGGGCGCGCTGGCCGCCGCGGTCCCAGACCAGCGGCCGCTCGGGCAGCGTCTCGCCGCGGAAGACAGGCCAGAGGCTCGTGCCCTCGAGGCCCCTGGGCGTCGTCGTGCCGATGGCCTCGGCGATGGTCGGCAGGACGTCCATCGCGATCGCCGGCTCGCCGGAGACGGTGCCCGGCTTGATCTGGCCCTTCCAGGCGGCGATGAAGGGCATGCGGATCCCGCCCTCGAGCAGGCTGAACTTGCTGCCGCGATAGGGGCCGCTCGACCCCGGCTGCGGCCCCTTCGGATCGACCTTTGTCCGCACCTCGTTCGACGGGCCGTTGTCGCTCGCGAAGAGCAAGAGCGTGTCGTCGAGCAGCCCGAGCTCCTTGACCTTCGCGACGATCTGGCCGACCGAGTCGTCGAGGCACGAGATCATGGCCGCGTAGGGCCGGCGGTTCGTCTCCATGCCCTCGTACATGTCGAGGAACTTCCTGGGCGCCTCCATCGGGTAGTGGGGCGCGTTGTAGGGCAGGTAGAGGAAGAAGGGCTCGGCCCGGTGCTCGCCGATGTAGCGGAGCGCCTCGCGGGTGATGATGTCGGTCATGTAGGTGCCGTCCTCGCGGAGCTCGGTGCCGTTGCGCCAGAGATCGTGGACGGGGCCGAGCCGCCTGTCCCACGAGAAGATGTGGGTGTAGAAGCTGATGCAGCCGTAGTGGTGGCACAGGTACTCGTCGAATCCCTGGCCGAGCGGGATGCTCTGCTTGGCGGTGCCGAGGTGCCACTTGCCGAAGACCGCGGTCTTGTAGCCCTGGGCCTTGCACACCTCGGCGATGGTTACGCGCTCGCCTGGCAGGCCGACCACGTCCTTGCCCGCCCGCACGTTCCCCGGCACGCCGGCCCGCTGGGGCGTCAGCCCCGTGAGCAGCGCCGCGCGCGACGGCGAGCAGACGGGCGCCGCCGAGTAGTAGCTCGTCAGCCGCGCGCCCGCCTTCGCCAGCGCATCGAGGTGCGGCGTCCTGATATCCTTGCTGCCGAAGCAGCCCAGGTCGGCATAGCCCTGGTCGTCGCTGTAGAAGAGAATGACGTTGGGCTTCCGGCGCGGGGCGGCGGCGGCGCGCGCGACGAGGCCGGCGGC
>CBFDBL010000452.1:0-5680 GCA_965603035.1 uncultured bacterium | reverse complement strand
CTGGGCTGGACGGGCATTAACCGGGGTATCGGCGAGTCCTTCGCCTGGGCCCTGGCCGAGAAGTACAACACCGTGGTCAAGCTGGACACCGACACGGCCATCCTGCGGCGCGGCTGGGACGCCCTCATCCTGGCGGGCAAGACCCTCTTCGTCGGCGGGAACGGCTCCGTGACCGCCGTCCACGCCGGCCGGGGCAAGGTGCTGTGGAGCGACAAGGTGCAGGGCCAGGCCCGGAGCCTCGCCGTCGCCGGTGGACGCCTGCTGGCGAGCACGACGGCGGGCGAGATCGCCTGCTACGGCCCCGAGACCGTGGCGGAGCCGCCGCGCGTGTCGCCCGACAAGCCCGCGTCGCCGTTCGCCGACGAGGACGCCGGCGCGGCAGCGCTCGCGCGCCGCATCCTCGATGAGACGGGGAAGCGCGAGGGCTTCTGCCTGGCGCTCGGCGCGGGCGACGGCCGCCTGCTCTACGAGCTGGCCAGGGGCTCGAAGCTGACCGTGTGCTGCGTCGAGCCGAGCGCGAAGCGCGCCGCGGCCGCGCGCCGAGCACTCGATGCCGAGGGCCTCTACGGCGTGCGCGTCTCCGTGCACGCGGGCTCGCTGCGCGACCTGGCCTGCCCCGACTACCTCGCCGACCTCGTGGTCCCTGGCGGCGGGTCGTCGCGGACGCTGCGGCGCTGCTCGGCGAGCGAGCTGTACCGCGTGCTGCGGCCCTGTGGCGGCGTGGTGTGGGTGCCGGCTGCGGAGCGCGGGCGGGTGTCGGTGCGCGCGGTGGGCCGGCTGGTCGAGCGCGTGGCCACGCTCGGGTCGAGGGGCCCGCTGTCGGCGGGTGCGATCGTGCAGTGGCTGGAGCGCGGCGGCGTGCCCGAGGCGGAGATCGAGGCGTCGCAGAGCACGGTGCGGGTCGTGCGCGGCAAGCTCCCTGGCAGCGACGACTGGACGCACCAGTACGCCACGGCGGGCCGGACCGGCGCCTCGCGGGAGATGCGGGCGCGGCTGCCGCTGAAGCTGTTGTGGTTCGGCGAGCCCGGCCCGGCGCGGCTGCTTACCCGTCACTGGGGTGGGCCGGCTCCGCTGTGCGTGGACGGGCGGATGTTCGTGCCCGGCCAGTATAGCCTGATGGCCCACGACGCCTACAACGGGCGGGAGCTGTGGCGTCGCGACTTCGCGAAGGTCTGCTGGTGGCACGTGCGGGCCAAGGGCGCCAGCGTCGCCGCCGACGCCGACGGCGTCTACCTCGTCCAGGACAGGGCCTGCCTGCGGCTCGACCCCGCGACGGGCAAGACGGCCCAGACCTACCAGTTGCCGCAGCCGCCGGCCGCCATTGCCGCCGCGGACGCGCCGAAGCTGCGGTGGAGCTACCTCGCCGTCGGCCACGGCCGCATCCTCGGCATGATGGGCGGCGAGAAGTCCGGCAGGGCCGTCTTCGCGCTCGGCAAGGACGGCAAGCCGCTGTGGACGTGGGCAGGCCACGGCGCGGTCAACATCAATTCGCTGTCGATGGACGCCGAGCGCGTCTACGCGATCGACTGCGCGAGCGCGGACGCCATCGCGAAGGCGAAGCGGCGCGCCGAGACGATCCCCCCGGCGCGCCTGGTCGCGCTCGACGCCAAGACGGGCAAGCCTGCCTGGCAGACGGCCGAGGGCATCCAGGGCCGTACCGACCTATGGCTCTCCGACGGCGTGCTCGTCGCGGGCAGCCCCGGCGGGCTGTCGGGCTACGAGGCGGCGAAGGGCAAGCTGCTCTACGTGCGGGACGCGGGACACCGCCGCTTCCCCGTCATTGCGGCCGGCACCATCTACGTCGAGCCGTACGCCTACGACCTGCGCACGGGCGAGCCGAGGCAGCGGCCGAGCCCGTTCACCGGCCAGACCACGCCCTGGCGGTTCCAGCGCTCGTATGGGTGCGGCGCGATCGCGGGCAGCCCGCACCTGCTGATGTTCCGCTCGGGCACGCTGGGGTTCTGCGACCTGGCGGGCGACGGTGGGATCTTCAACTTCGGCGGCGTGCGCGCGGGCTGCTACGTCAACGCGATCGCCGCGGCGGGCCTGGTGCTCTGCCCGCCGGCCGACGCGGCCTGCACGTGCTCCTACAGCCTGCGCACCACCGTCGCGCTGGCGCCGGCCCCGCGGCACGAGCAGTGGGGCGTCTTCTACGACCGCCTGCCCGCGACGGCCGTGCGGCACGGGGCCTTCAACCTGGGCGCGCCCGGCGACCGCCGCGACGCCGACGGTCGCCTGTGGCTCGCTCTGCCCAGGCCCGTGACGCGCAGCCACCGCAAGGACATGGCGGTGCCCTTCCGCCTGACCGTGGCCGACGGCTTCGGGCCCTATCGCCAGGGGGCGGCCCCCGGGGCAGTCGGCGGCACGGAGCGGCCCTGGCTCTATGCGAACGGCGTGCGGGGCCTGCGGCGGCTGGAGCTGGACCTCCAGGTGCTCGACCGTGGCTTCGCGGCGTGGCCGGCGCGCCAGCGGCCCAAGATCGACGGCCATCTCATTGAGCCTGTGTGGGAGGACGCGCGCGCCTATGCGGTCGGCGGCGGGAACGGCTCGGTCACGGTGATGGCCGACGGCGACGCGCTGTACCTGGGCTACAGGCGGGCGGGGGCCGGCCCGTGGAAGGCGGGGACGAAGGGCGAGGACGCCGAGGTGTGGCGCGACCACTCGTTCGAGGCCTACGTCAGCGCCGCGCCGGCGAGCGCGCAGGCGTCGAGCAAGCGCTGCCTCCACCTGGGCCTCGCCGCCTCCGGCGCGCGCTACGACGCCGCGTGGCGATACGTCTCGCCTTTCCCTGCCCTCGACATCCCGAAGCTCGAGGTCACCGTCGATGGGAAGCCCGGGGACTGGGGGGCCGGCGGGCTGCGCGTCCTGTCGCTGCCTGGCGCGAAGGGCAAGATGCGGCCGCCTGCGAACTTCGATCCCAGCTTCCGCATCGCCTGGAACGAGCGCGGCCTGCTCGTGCTCGCGACGGTGAAGGACAACGTCGCCCTGGAGGCGGCGAACGCCGGGCGGCTGTGGGAGGGCGACTCCATCGAGCTCTTCATGGCGCCTGGCCTCGGCACGAACGACGGGTTCCAGCTCGTCGTGTCGCCGGGCGCCGACCCGAAGCATCCGAAGCCGCGGTGGCGCTTCTACGACCGCCGCAAGGCGACCCGAGGGGCGGCCCTGGCCGCCCAGATCGCCGGCAGCAAGACCGCCGACGGCTACGTCGTCGAGATGCTCCTGCCCTGGCAGAACCTCAAGCTCGAGCCGACCCCGAACCGCACGGTCGCCGTGCAGCTCTTCGCCAACGACAAGGACAAGCCCGGCAAGGGCGACCCGTTCCGCGTGCTCTGGCACCCCGGCGGCCACCCGGTCAACGATCGCAAGCCCGACGCCTACCAGCTCTTCTGCCTCGCGCGGGCGCCGGCGCCCCCCGTCGCGTTCACCCGCAGCGCGAAGCCTGGCAAGGACGGGCTCCACACGGCCGTGGCGCCGCACCCCTTCCCGCTGACGGTGCCGCCGCTGGGCGCGCAGGGCGAGCGAGCGAGGTACCAGGGCGACTGGGGGGGGGCCGCGCGGGCCGACGGCGGGGCCTTCGTCGCCGAGATGGCGATCCCCTGGCGCACCCTCGAGGCGCTCGGCATCCAGCGGGGCGCCATGCTGCTCGACGTGACGAGCCGGGGGCCGCTGAGGCGGGCGCCGAAGCTGGGCCAGGGCCACGAGCGGCTGCTCGTGGTGCCGAAGGAGCAGGCGCGGCCGCGGACGGTGTCGGTGCGGCTGCACTTCGCGGAGCCGGACGCGGTGCGGCGCGGCGAGCGGGTGTTCGACGTGAAGCTTCAGGGGAAGGTGGTGCTGTCGGACTTCGACGTGGTGCGTGCGGCGCGCGGCGTGCGCCGCGCGGTGGTGCGGCAGTTCGACGGCATCGAGGCCTCGAGGGTGCTCCGTGTCGAGCTGGTGGCGAAGGCGGCGGAGTTGGGACCCGCGACGGCGCCGATCCTCAGCGCCATCGAGATCGTGCCGCCGCCCGAGCCCGAGTGACCGGCGCCGTCAGTCGCCCGCGACGCGCTCGAGGCGCGCGCACGTGCCCCAGTGGATCAGCACGGTGAGGCCGGCGAGCACGACCGACATCACCGTGCAGAAGACCGCCGGCCCCAGCGAGCCCAGCGCGAAGATGCTCAGAAACGAGCCCTGAATCCGCCACGCTCCCACCAGCCAGACCACGAACGCCACCGGCACCGCCGCGCGACGCACGAACAGGCTCACCAGCAGCACGAAGTGGGCGAACGCCACGACGTTCACCGCGGCATACCACGGCACCCCCGACGCGAACACCGCGGCCAGGCCCTCGACGAACTCGCCGGGATCGGCCGCAGCCGAGAGCCCGGCGCCCACCAGGAAGCACGCGCCGTAGGGGAGCAGCACGGGCAGGAAGCCCACCGTCTTGCTCCACAGCAGGCGCGAGGGCGACAGCGGCAGCGTGGCGAGCGGCGCGAGGGTGTGCCAGTTCATCTCCTCGCGGACCGTCCGGCTCGCGTGGACGATGAGCTCGAGGGACGCGAGGACGAGCGGCACGATCATCATGAGGACGCCGACCGCGACGATGGGCATGGGCGAGCCGAGGGCGGCGAACAGCGCGACGACGGCGGCGGTGAGCACGGCGAGTGCGATGGCGCGCACCACGAGCAGGACGCGGCCGCCGGTGAAGAAGTGGAACTCCTTCCAGGCGACGGCGTCGCGCCAGGGCCGCGCGATCTTCAGCCACGGGACGCGGCTGGCGCGCGGCAGCAGCAGGCCGCGCGCGGGCGCCGCCGTGTGCTGCTCGCGCGTCGCCAGGCCGAAGAGCGCCCACGCCAGCACGACGCACAGGGCCGCGACGCCGAGGTGGCTGAGCACCTGCGTCCCCACGGGGTGGCCGGCGAACCCCGTCCGCATGATCTCGGCGACCCGCACGAACGGGTTGGCCGCGACGAGCCACTCGCTCAGCCGCCCAGCCGCCGCCAGCAGCGGCCCGCCGCCGCCCGTGCGCGCCAGCGCCGCCCTGGCGATGGGGCCGACGACGAGCGGCGCGACCATCAGGACCAGCGTGAGCGCCGCCGCGCGCACCGTGCTCCGGCACACGACCGACGCCAGCAGCGCGAGCCCGCCCACGAGCACCATGAAGGCCATGAGCGTGGCGTAGGCGGCGACGAGCTGGCGCAGCGACACCCCGCCCAGGGTCACGGCCAGCAGGGTGAACGGCACTTGCGCGAGCAGGAGCATGAGCCCGCCGACGAGCCGGCTGGCCGACTTCCCCAGGATGATGCCGAGCGCGTTGAGGCCGGTGAGCCGAAGCAGGCCCAGGGTCATCTCCTCCTTCTCCTCGGCGATGACCGACGAGAAGTAGCCGACCCCGAGCAGGGCGATGAACACGAGGTTGATGTAGACGATGGGCGAGAAGAAGGCGAGGCCGGGCGCGCCGACCCGCAGGCTGGTGACGTGGGCGATGATGAGCGAGAAGAAGATCAAGACGAGCAGGCCCAGGCGCGGCAGGTAGGTCACGAGCGCGCGGGAGTCGAGCCGCAGCGAGCGGTCGAGCAGTGCCAGGATGGGCGCTCTCACGACGGCACCCCCGGCTCCGTGAGGTCCATGAAGGCTTCCTGGAGGTGGCGGACGTCCTTCTCGAACGCGACGATGCGGCCCTGGGTGTGGAGTGCGACGTGCA
>CBFDBL010000451.1:0-5693 GCA_965603035.1 uncultured bacterium | reverse complement strand
GCCTTCAGGCGGTCTTGTCTTCTCCCTCCTCGTTCCGCCTGAAGGCGGCACTACGGACCGCCGCAGGGCGGCGACAGAGCCGCGACGGCGCCCCTCAGGAAGACGCCCCCTCGACGATCGCGACCTCCGACTCCGTCAGCCCAACCAGCTCAACCACCAGCCCGTCGATCTCCCCGTCCGGGGGCTCCTGAGTGCCGTTCCGGCATCCACTTACCCCCCATCCAACGCCCCAGCCGTCCACCCGCGGGCCGTTTGTGAAGGACTTCACAATGTCCGAACCGGCGCGCCCCCCGAGTCCGTTTCGGCGCGCTCCCGAGGAGGGACGATCAGGTGTGGGTCTCGAGCCAATGGAGGAGGGCGTCGGCCTCGCGCTGGCTGCCGACGCCGACGCGGTAGAGGACGAGGTTGGGCTCGAGCGCGCGGTGGTAGACCCGGAGCTCGTCGGCCGAGCAACTGACGAAGACGCTCTTGCCCGCGGCCTGGAAGCGCTGGAGCAGGTCGAGCCACTCCATCATCGGCGGGCCGCCGGCCGTGGGCGTCCACTGGATGCCGTCGAGGCTGCGGATGCCCGTGACGGCGTCGAAGTGCTGGAGGGCCGTGGCACCGTCGTAGTGGTAGACCGAGCGGTCGAGGAGGTCGCTCTCCTCCTCGAGGGCGGGCAGGACGAAGTCGTTGAACTGCGGGGGGGAGAGCAGGCAGGCGAAGTCGCATTGGGTGGTGGCGTAGCGGCCCTCGGCGAAGTAGGGCAGCCAGCCGCCTGTGCCGCGGCCCGCCATGTTGCCCGCAAGATAAAGGGTGTCATAGACTTGCGGATAGAGCCGACGCGCGTCGGCCATGGCGCGGTCGGGACCTCGGACCGCGGCCAGCCAGTCGAGGTTGGAGTGGAAGTCGAGCATGCCGACGAGGAACTTGCCCTCGCCGCGCTCGCCGGCAAGGCGGTTGAGCTCGACGAAGCGGTCCCACGTCGGGTCGCAGAGCTCGAGGGGGAGCGCGGCGTCCCAGTCGTCGACGAAGGGGACTGACCAGGAGGTGCCGGCGCTGTGGCCCGACCAGTCGAGCCTGGCTCCGACGAAGGCGCCGGCCATGTCGGGGCCGAAGCTGGGCTGGAACATGGGCATGGCCTCGCCGCCGTAGTGGACGCAGGCCATGGCCGCCTCGGCCTGATCGAGGTGCTTCGTAAAGTCTGTGTCGGGATGGATTTGCGTCGGCGGCCCGGGCACGCGCTCGACGCCCTCCTTGGGGGCGGTGACGGCGACGCAGGGTCGGCCGATGAGGTCGTGGTTCCAGAAGGCCCGCCAACGCTCGAGCGCGGCGTCGAGGTCGGGCTTGAAGCTGAGTTCCATTGGTCGGCTCCCGATCGTGCGTGGTGCGCATCGGCGACCGTGTGGGGCAGTCTAGCGGTTGTGCCGGGCGCTGTCAACGGCCCCTGCCGAGCCGCCTGCGGCCATCCCGATACGAGCCGTTGGCGGCCCTCTCGGGTGCGGGATCCCGATGTTGATCCTGGCGGTTCCATGTTGCCGGATCGCAACATGCGCTTAAGCCCAGGATTGGCAGCGGGTTAGGGTCGCAAATGGGCGGCGATGGGAAGAGGCATGTTGCCGGCCGTCAACATCGGGCCGCGAGGCCGCCGGTTCCGGCCCCCGGCACTCGGCTGTGGCCCTCGTCCGATATCTATATCTGCCAGCCACATGTGGCGATTCGCGCCGATCGTGCCCAATGGCGGGCGGGTGGCACGCTGTTTGCTGTGTTCGAGAAGTGTTGTGGCTTTCGGGTCAGGATGAATGGCACCGGAGATGTCGGCACCTCGACGATCACCTTGGAGGCTCTGCTCGCGATGAAGAAGCTCGGGACGATGATTTGTGCGCTGGCTGTGCTCGGCCTGTGTGCGGGCCCGGCATCGGCCATCGTGGTCAACGTGGCCCGGCAGGGCACGGCGAGCCAGTCGACGCTGGGCTCCGGCGGGATGCCCGAGCGCGCCATCGACGGCGGGATGGACGGCAACTGGGGCTACGGCTCGGTGAGTCATACCGACGGCGGTACCGCGGGCAACTGGTGGCAGGTCGACCTCGGCACCACGATGCCCATCCAGGGCATGGACGTGTCGAACCGCTATGACTGCTGCTGGGGCCGCCTGAGCAACTTCCGCGTCTCGGTGCTCGACGGCTCGGGCGGCGAGGTGCACGGTCAGGACTTCGCCGGCCCCGTGGGCCGCGGCGCCACTCAGGCCTTCAGCTTCCCCCAGGGCACAGAGGGTCAGGTCGTCAAGGTGCAGCTCAACGGGCCGAACGCCGAGGGCAACCACACGCTCGCGCTGGCCGAGGTGCGGGTGTATGGCGACACGGCGCCACCCAATGGCACCAACATGGCGCAGGACTACGGCACGGCGACGGCGTCGAGCATCGACTGGGGCGGGGTGCCGTGGCGCGCCATTGACGGCAACACCAACGGCTCGTTCGGCGCGGGGTCGGTGAGCCACACTGGCGCCGAGCTCAGCCCGTCGTGGCGGGTGGACCTCGGCGGCGAGGCCCACCTCGACCACATCACCATCCACGAGCGCACCGACGGATGCTGCAACGCTCTGCTCAAGGACTTCACGGTCAGCGTGCTCGACCAGACGATGGCCACGGTCTACAGCCAGTCGGTGGCCGACGTGAACGGCCACGTCAACCTCGCGCTGCCCTACGGCACCGAGGGCCGGCACGTGCGCGTGCAGATGAACGACAGCGGCACGACCCGCACCCTCCAACTGGCCGAGGTCCAGGCCATTGGCGGCGCGAGCCCCAATCTCGCCCGCAACCCCAGGGCCGCGGCCAGCCAGTCGACGACCGCTGCCGGCGGCGTGCCCGAGCGCGCCATCGACGGCAACACCAACGGCTCGTGGGGGGCCGGCTCGGTCACCCACACCGACGGCACGACGGCGAACAACTGGTGGCAGGTCGAGCTCGGCAGCGACATGCCCATCGAGGACGTCGTGCTCTACAACCGCTCCGACTGCTGCGGCGAGCGCCTGAGCAACTTCCGCCTCTCGGTCTTCGACGGCGGCGAGGAGGTCCACGGCCAGAACCTGTTCGTCGGCAGCGGCAGCGTGCCCCAGGGCGGCGACCTGCGCGTGCCCATCCCCGAGGGCACGGTGGGCGACCGCGTCCGCGTCCAGCTCCTCGGCAAGAACAACGACGGCGGCGGCCAGGTCTCGCTGGCCGAGGCGCAGGTGTGGGGCCAGGAGCAGGAGCGGTCCATCGGCGTCCACTACACCGACGTGGTGGCCGCGGACGGGCCGGTGGCCTACTGGCGGATGGGCGAGTCGAGCGCGGCCAGCGCCGCGGCCGACCAGATGGGAACGAGGGACGGCACCTACACGGGCGGCGTGACCGTAGGCGAGCCGGGCGCCATCGCCGGCGACACCGACACCGCCGCCCGCCTCGACGGCAGCAGCGGCCACGTCGCCATCGGCACCAGCCCCGCGCTCAACAGCGCCGGCCAGATCACCTACGAGGCCTGGGTCCAGCCCCAGGCCAGCAGCGGGTTCCAGAACATCCTGGCCCATGGCCACCAATTCGGCCCGGACGCCGAGGGCTTCCTCCGCATGAACGGCTCGACCTACCAGGTCGGCCGCTACCCCAACGAGGTGCGGGCCGACGCCCCCGGCGCAGCCGACGTCGGCAGCGGCGAGTGGGTGCACCTGGCCGGCGTGTACAATGGCACGCGCTGGGAGCTGTTCCGCAACGGCCTGCGGGTCGGCGCCTCGGCCCCCACGCCTTACGGCGCCATCGCCTTCGCACCCGACAACGTCGGCTGGGCCATCGGCGCCCGCGGCACGGGCACCGAGCGCTTCTTCAACGGGCTCATCGACGAGGTCGCTCTCTACGACCAGGCCCTGACCCCCGACCAGATCTCGCGCCACTACCAGCTCGGCAGCCGCGAGGCCCCGCCGGCCTTCAGCTCGGAGGACTCCACCCGCGTCGGCGACCGCCTCGAGAAGAACATCGCCCTCGGCGGCGGCGCCCTCCAGTCGTCCACCCATAGCGCCGGCCCCGCCGCCAACGCCATCGACGGCAACCTCGGCAACTTCTCCCACACCGCGGACGCGGACGACGCTGCCAGCCTCGAGGTCGACCTCGGCGGCACCTTCCAGCTCGAAACGCTGATGCTCCACAACCGCGATAGCTGCTGCCATGGCCGCCTGCGCGACGTCACGGTCGAGGTGCTCGGCAGCGACGGCTCCGTAGCCTATACGTCGCCACTGCTCAACCCCGGAAACGCCATGGGCGGGCCCGAGTTCATCCCCGTCGATCTCAAGGGGCTGACAGGCGGCGCCGTCGAGGGGCGGTTCGTCCGCATCAGCCGGACATCCGATGGCAGCGGCGGCTCCGACGGCAACGCCCTGTCGCTCGGCGAGGTGCAGGTCTACAGCTCGTTTGCCATCACCGGCGACACGGCCCCCGGCGGCATCGACAAGACAGGCCTCCTCTACCACCTCGACGCCGGCAAGGGCGTCGTCACCACAGGCGGCAACGTCGCGACCTGGACCGACCAGAGCGGCAGCAACAACGACTTCGTCCAGGCCGACGTGAACAAGCAGCCCGAGCTCGTGGCCAACGCCCTCAACGGACAGGCCGTCATCCGCTTCGACGGCGACAACGCCAGCAACGCCCTCGCCGACGAGCTCGTCCTCGGCACCAGCACCACCCCGCGCACCGTCATCATCCTGAACAACACGACCGATTACAGGGGCTTCGACGGCATCTGGGGCAGGGAGAACGGCGACCTCGGCATCCGCGAGTACCCCAGCGAGGAGTGGCGCTACCCCGGCGACGGCGGCGACTTCGCGAGCCCGACCTACAGCGTGATGTTCGTGGACGGCGTCGTGACCAACGCCTTCACGATCGGGGAGCCGCACATGGTCGGCGCCCTCCGCGCCACGAGCCCCGCCACGTTCAGCGCGACGTCGCTGGGGCAGTACTTCGGCGACGGCCACGGCGCCGGCGTGCGGGCCTGGGGCGGCGACATCGGCGAGGTCATCGTCTACGATCGGCTGCTCAACATGGCCGAGCTGGCCATGGTCGGCAACTACCTGAGCGCCAAGTACGCCGTGCCGATCGGCCCCGCCGACCTCTACCGCGGCGACGAGCCCGCCCAGGGCAACTACGACCGCGACGTCTTCGGCATCGGCCAGGTCGACGCCGACAACAAGGTCACCGCCGCCGGCAGCGCCGGCCTCGGCCTCATGGTCGAGAACGGCTCGCTCGGCGACGGCGACTTCCTGCTCGCAGGCCACGGCCAGGCCAGCAACAGCTTCGTGGACACCAACCTCGGCGGCTTCGCCGTCGAGCGGTGGGAGCGCGCCTGGTACATCGACGAGACCGGCGACATGGACGCCGTGCTCACCTTCGACTTCGGCGACGCCGGCCTCCCGTTCCTCGGCCTCCCGCTCGACTCCCAGTACCAGTTCGCCCTGCTCTACGCCGACGAGCTCGGCGCCGACTTCGAGGTCCTCGACTACGGCCACTGGACCCTCAACGGCGACCAGGTGTCGTTCGCCCTCTCGGGCATGGTCCTCAACGACGGCTACTACACCCTCGGCACGGCCTTCGTGCCCGAGCCAGCGACCCTCAGCCTGCTCGGCCTCGGCGCCCTCGCCCTCCTCCGGCGCCGCAGGCGGCACTGAGCCACAGCGCCCCAAACACCCAGGCGCC
>CBFDBL010000450.1:0-5701 GCA_965603035.1 uncultured bacterium | reverse complement strand
ACAGTTCTAGAACTATGAACAGCGACGGCTGACACCCATGGCGCAGGTCCTCGCGGCCGATGGAACGGGCTTGTCGGTCAGGACACTAGCGTCGCCCGCCGATTGGGTTTGACAGGCGGCGGGCCGGGGAGTACCATAGAGCATCGTCGAGTACCCCCCGGCTCTTTGGGCGCCGCGCCCGGCGCGGCAGGATGGAGAGGAATGAGGCTGGACGGCTCGGACGCAGAGAGTCTCTTCGACAAGTACGGCGGCCTGACCTACGACGACATCAATCTCCTGCCCGGCCATATCGTCTTTGGCCTTGATGACGTCGATCTGTCCACCCAGCTGACGCCGCGGATCCGGCTCAACCTGCCGGTGATCTCGTCGCCCATGGACACGGTGACCGAGGCGGACATGGCCATCGGCATCGCGCTGCTGGGCGGCCTGGGCATCATCCACTACAACAACACCGTCGAGGAGCAGGCCCGCCAGGTCTGGCGCGTCAAGCGCTTCGAGAACGGCTTCATCACCGAGCCCGTCGTCCTGTCGGCGGACCGCACGATCGCCGACGTGGACCGCATCAAGGAGGAGATGGGCTTCACCGGCATCCCCATCACCGAGGACGGCACTCTCGGCTCGCGGCTCGTCGGCATCGTGACGAACCGCGACATCGACTTCGAGCCCGACCGCACGAAGGCGCTGCGCGAGGTGATGACGACCGACCTCGTGACGGCGCCCGAGGGCGTGACGCTCCACGAGGCCAACCGCATCCTGCGCAAGAGCAAGAAGGGCAAGCTGCCGATCGTGGACAGCGAGGGGCGGCTGGTGTCGCTGGTGGCCCGCAACGATCTGCTGACCAACGAGGAGTACCCGCTGGCGTCGAAGAGCGCGGACAAGCAGCTCCTGGTCGGCGCGGCCGTGTCGACCCGCGGCGAGGCCCGCGAGCGGCTGGCCGAGCTGGTCCGCAACGGCCTCGACATCGTCGTCATCGACTCCTCCCAGGGCGACTCGGTCTACCAGGTCCGCATGATCGAGCACATCAAGAGCGCCTACCCCGACCTGGAGATCATCGCTGGGAACGTGGTGACCCAGAAGCAGTGCGCGTCGCTGCTCGACGCGGGGGCCGATTGCCTGCGGATCGGGATGGGCCCTGGGTCGATCTGCATCACCCAGGTGACGACTGCCGTGGGCCGCGCGCAGGCCTCGGCCGTGTTCCACTGCGGCCGCTACGCCCGGGAGCGGGGTGCGGCGATCATCGCCGACGGGGGCCTCTCGTCGAGCGGGCACGTGTGCAAGGCCCTGGCCGTGGGCGCCGACGCCTGCATGCTCGGCTACCTGCTCGCCGGGACACAGGAGGCGCCGGGCGACTATTTCTACGAGGGCAACGTGCGGGTCAAGCGCTACCGCGGCATGGGCTCCATCGAGGCCCAGCTCGACGGCGGGCAGAAGCGCTACTTCTCCGAGCAGACCCGCATCCCCGTCGCTCACGGCGTGAGCGGCACGGTCGTGGACCGCGGCCCGCTCTCCACCTTCATCCCGCACCTCATGCAGGGCGTGCGCGACTCGCTCCAGAAGCTCGGCCACGGCAGCATCCCCGCGCTGCACGAGGCGCTCGCCGAGGGCCACACCCGCTTCGAGCTGCGCTCACCGTCCGCCCAGGCCGAGGGCGCCGTCCACGGGCTCCATTCGTTCAAGGAACCCACGTACCCCAAGCGCTGACTCCCCGCCCCGCTGGAGGGCTACCCGCACATGCCGTCCGACCGCTCACGCCGCTCCCAACGCGCCGACCGGCGAGGCGGCCGGCTCCCGCGCCCCGGGAGGCCGGGCGCCGGTCGCGCCCCAGGCGGGACCGACCCGCTGATCGGGCACACGGTCGGCGGCCACAAGATCCTCCAGCGCGCCGGCTCCGACGCCATCTGCACGACCTACAAGGCCAACCACGCCGCCATGGCCCGACTCGTCGCCTTCAAGGCCCTGCGGCCCGACGCCGCCGCCGACCCGGCCACCCTCGCGCGCTTCTACGACACCGCCAAGGCCGCCGCACAGGTCCACCACCCCAATATCCTCAGCATCTACGACGTCAGCACCGCCCAGGACGTCCACTTCTGCACCATGGAGTACGTCGAGGGGCGCTCGGTGGGCGAGCTGCTGCGCGCCCGCCAGAAGATCGCCTCCGACGACGCCGTCCGCGTGGCCATCGACGTGGGCGAGGCGCTGCGCTTCGCCAACGCCAAGGGCATGCCCGGCTTTCGCCTCTCGGCCGACCGCGTCGTGCTCAGCAGCCAGGGCGCCGTCAAGATCCTGCCGCCGACCCTCACGGAGCCCGGCGCGGCCGTGCTCGACGACGCCTACGCGCTCCGCGCCGTGGGCATCCTGCTCTACGCCATGCTCAGCGGCGGCCGCCTCGACGACCTCGAGTCCGCCCTCGACCCCGGCGTGCCCGCGCCCGCGCTCGACCCCATCAAGAAGGCGGCCATCGGCACCCGCAAGGCCATCGCCGACGTCGTCGATCGCATGGTCGCCTGCCCCGGCACCGCGCCCTACGCCAGCGTCCAGGCCGCCCTCGCCGACCTCCGCCACGTGCTCCAGAAGCAGGAGGTCGCCGAGACACGCACCCGCACGGCCACCGAGCGCGCCCAGGAACGCAAGCGCCACGGCCTCATCCTCGCCGGCGTCGCCGTCGGCGTCTTCGCCGGCTTCATCCTCCTCGTCTTCATCCTCCTGGCCAGCCGCCGCGCCCAGAGGCGGCGCGTGCTCGGCGAGTACGCCGAGGCCCAGCGCCAGGCCAACGCCGCCATCGAGCAGGGCAAGGAGCTCTGGAAGCAGTTCTGGGCCGACCCTGCCGACGCGCGCCGCGACCAGACCCTCGCCGCCTACCGCCAGGCCACCGTGCCCTACCGCGACTTCATCGCCCGCCACCGCAATGCGCCCGAGGCCCAGGAAGCGCAGCACATGGTCGCCGGGATCGAGAAAGCCATCGGCGACCTCCAGGTCAAGGCCGCCGACCGCGTGCAGTACCTCAAGGAGCTCAACGCCTACATGGCCGTGCGCAAGGCCTTCGACGCCGACGTCGCGCGCAGGCTCGAGACCGGCGGCGCCATCGACGAGACGGCCTGGCGCCAGCGCTACGCCGCACTGCTCGGCCGCTACCCCGACTCCCCCTGGATCCGGCAGCGGGTCGACCGGGTCCTGCGCAACCTCAAGCCCGAGATCCAGCGCGCCGAGATGAAGATCGAGGTCAACAAGCTCATCAACGACTTCCGCGAGGTCCACCGACCCAAGCACCAGTACGGCAAGGCCCTCGCCGCCTGGGAGAAGTTCCGCGACAAGTACGACAAGATCGACCACGTCCGCAAGGACGCCCTCACCAACGCACAGACCCAGACCGACATGATCAAGCGCGACGCGCGAGTCCAGTGCGCCCAGATGATGAACCGCGCCAACTACCTCGCCAAGCAGAAGAAGGACTCGGCGCGCGCCCGCGAGATCTACACGACCATCGCCGACAACTTCGGCATCAAGCGGCACGTGGAACAGGCCAAGGCGGCCCTCCGGAAGCTCCCCGAGTAGCCGCGCCCGCCATGACCATCGACATCGCCAACCAGCAGGCCCTCTCGCCGATCGACGAGGCCGGCCTGCGCGCCCTGTGCGCGCGCCTGCTGCGCCAGCACGGCAAGGCGACGGGCCTGAGCCTGTGCTACGTGGACGACGCGGCCATCCGCGCACTCAACGCGCAGTACCTCGGCCGCCACGACACCACCGACGTCCTCGCCTTCCCGCTCGCCGACGGCACCGACCCCGACGAGCCGCTGCTGGGCGAGATCGTCGTCTCCGTCGAGACCGCGGCACGCGAGGCCGCCGCGCGCGGCCTGCCCGTCGCCGCCGAGATCGCCCTCTACACCATCCACGGACTGCTCCACCTGCTCGGCTACGACGACCACGAGCCCGACGACACCGCGCGCATGCGCGAGGCCGAGCGCCAGGCCATGGCCGACGCGGGATGGCAGAGAGCATAGGGGCCCCCCGTGCCCCGTGGGTACCCCCGGACGACCGCCCCAGCGGGCGGGTCGTCCCGAGCTGCCGTTGGAGGCTTCAGCATTGGACCCGGCGACACTGGCCGGCCTCGGCGTGTGCCTGGTGGCATCGGTCTTCTTCTCCATCAGCGATAGCGCGCTGGCCCACTTCTCGCGCGCCGGCCTCGACGACCTGGCCGCGGACGCCGCCGCTCGCGAGCGGCTCCGCACCCACATCGAGCGCCGCTACCGCTACCAGCTCGCCTGCTTCGCGCTCAACGCCATCGCCAACATCCTGTTCGTCGTGCTCCTGGTCATGGCGCTCGTCACGGCGGAGCGCACCGTGGGCCAGTATGCCGCGGTCGTCGGCTACGCCCTGCTCTTCGTCCTCGTCGTGGGCGAGGCCGTCCCCCGTGCCTGGGGCCACGGCAACGCCGACCTGTGGCTCCACCACACGTTCGGCCTCGTGGCCGGCATCGAGCTGGCCGTGCGGCCCCTCACGGCGCTGCTCGGCGCGATCAACGCCCTCGTGGGCCGGGTGGCCAACGTGCCCATGGAGCGGCCCGACGACGTCGAGCTCGGCGACGAGATCCGCAGCGTCGTCTCCAACGGCGAGAAGGAGGGCGCCATCGAGGAAGAGGAGCGCGAGATGATCGCCTCCATCTTCGAGCTCCACGACGCCGACGCCGCCGAGATCATGACCCCCCGCACCGACATGGTCTGCATCGAGGCCGATGCCACCGCCGACGAGCTGCGCACCCTCGCCCTCAAGTGCGGCTTCTCCCGCATCCCCGTCTTCGACGGCACCCGCGACAACATCGTCGGCATCGTCCACGTCAAGGACCTGCTCCAGCGCGACCAGCCCAACGCCAAGGCCCGCGACGTCGTCCAGCCGCCCACCTACGTGCCCGAGACCAAGAAGGTCCACGAGCTGCTCCAGGAGCTCCGCGAGCAGAAGACCCACATGGTCATCGTCGTGGACGAGTACGGCGGCACCGCCGGGCTCGTGACCCTCGAGGACGTCGTCGAGGAGATCGTCGGCGAGATCGAGGACGAGTACGACGAGGAGGCCGACGAGCTGCTCCACCCCATCGACGGGGCCACCGTCGAGTGCTCCGCCCGCCTGCCCATCGACGACCTCAACGACGCCCTCGACATCGAGCTGCCCGAGGACGAGAGCTACGACACCGTCGGCGGCTTCATCTTCGCCGAGCTCGGCCACATCCCAGCCAGGGGCGAGACCTGTCGCTGGCACCACGTCGAGTTCACCATCCTCGACGCCACCGAGCGCCGCATCCGCCGCCTCCGCGTCGCCGTCCTCCCCGGCGCCGGCACCGGGGACATCGACTGAAGCTCCTCGCCGCATGGCACAGCCGCCCTTGGCTGTCGCCGGGAGGGTGTGGCTCCCTTCGACTCTGCTCACGGCAGACCCGCCGAGCCGCGTGCATCACGCCGTTGACGTTGTCGTGCCTGATCGCTACGATACGGGCATTGGCAAGAGACCGTCGTCCGCGCGGGAGCTCAACAGGAGGCCGAGCGCCGCAGCCAAGCCGTGCGCGACGTCTCGGCGTCACGTTGCCGGAAGGAGCGCCCGCCGCCACAGCTTGGCGCTGGGCGTCGCTGTCGGCGGTGAGAGAGATGGCGATAGGCCGGTCCGCTCGGCCAGCCGCAGGGCTTCGGAGGGTTATTTCGGAGTTGGCCAACTC
>CBFDBL010000449.1:0-5723 GCA_965603035.1 uncultured bacterium | reverse complement strand
GACGTTCATCGCGCGGAGGCGGATGAAGGGGCTGTCGTGCTGGAGGCCCGCCGTGAGGATGGGCATGGCCTGGGCGTGTCGGCCGAGGTTGCAGAGCGCGTCGGCGGCGGCGATGCGGACGTTGGGCGCGGGGTCCTCGATAGCCTTGGCGAGGGCGTCGGTCGCGGGCGCAGCCTTCTCGCCGAGGGCGACGAGGCCGACCGCGCCCCACCAGCGGACGGCGGGGTCGTCGGCCTTCATGAGGGCGAGCAGCTTGGGGATGTTGGCAGGGTCCGCGGCGTTGGCGAGGGTGGCCGCCTCGATGAGGCGGGGCAGGGGGTTGGCCTTGGCGTAGCGGGTGCGGCCCTCGGCCCTTCGGTGCATCTCGTAATCGGGCAGCAGGCCGAGGTCGCCGGTGCGCCGCATCCAGGCATGGCAGGCGGCGCGCATGCGCTCCAGGACGGCCTTGTGCTTCGGGTCGGCGGCGAGATTGTGGATCTGGTGGGGGTCGGCCTGGTTGTCGTAGAGCTCCTCGAGGGGCTTGGTCTGGAAGTAGCGGGCCGCGGGGCCGGTGAGCTTGCCCTCCTCGTGGAGTCTCCGCCAGACCTTCATGGTGGGCATCTGCTCGGTGTAGGAGATGAACTGCGACCAGGGGAGGTGGGGCATGAAGTTGCGGATGTACTGGTAGCGCTTGTCGCGGACGACGCGGACGGTGTCGTAGCGCTCGGCCATGCGGTCGCGAATGGCATAGATGTATCTCCGCGGCGCGCCGGCCTTGTCGCCGAGGAAGGCCGAGCCCTGCATGTGCTTGGGGATCGGCACGCCGGCGAGACTGAGCACCGTGGGCGCGAAGTCCACGAAGCTGACCAAGCGATCGGTCGTGGTGCCCGGCTCGCCTGGCGCCCACTTCGCGTACTTCTTCGGGCAGCGGACGATGAGGGGGACGTGGAGGCCGCTCTCCCAGACCCACTTCTTGCAGCCGGGCATGCCGGCGCCGTGGTCGGACCAGAAGAGGACGATGGTGTCGTCGGCGAGGCCGGCCTCGTTGAGGGCCTTGAGGTGGTCGCCGACCCAGTAGTCGAGGGCGGTGATATTGTCGTGGTAGCGTGCCCAGTCCTTGCGGACCTCGGGGGTGTCGGGGTGGAAGGGCGGGACGGGTGCCTTGGCGGGGTCGTGGCGCTGGTCGGGGGTGAGGCGTCGGGTGTTGCGCTGGTAGCGGGCCTCGGGCGCGCGGATCTGGCTCTCGTGGCAGGCGGTGAAGTTGAAGACGGCGAAGAAGGGCTGGCCCTCCTTGCGCTTGTTGTAGTGGGCGCGACCGCTGCACTCGTGCCAGGCGGTCTTGGGGGTCGGGAAGTTGTAGTCGGTCTTCGAGGCGTTGGTGCAGTAGTAGCCGGCGGCCTGGAGGTACTCGGGGAAGCACTGGATGCGGTCGGGCAGCCGCGTGGCGGAGCGCATGCCGTGGCTGCCGAGGGTGGAGGGGTAGACGCCGCTGATGATGCAGGAGCGGTTGGGCGCGCAGACCCCCGTGATGCCGAAGGCGTGGGTGTAGCGGACGCCCTGCCTGGCGAAGGCATCGAGGCGGGGGGTGCGGGCGTAGGCGTCGCCGTAGCATCCGAGGTTCGGGCTGATGTCCTCGCACGAGAGCCAGAGGATGTTGGGCCGGTCGCGCGGCGTCTCGGCGGCGAGGGCGCCCGAGGCCGTGGCGAGGCCCGTGGCCGTCAGGTGGAGGAAGCGCCGTCTGGCGATGTGGGACTCAGGGCTGCTGGGACGTATCGGCACGGGGCTCTCCTTCGCGTTGCTTCTCGAACAGCTTGCCCGTCTCGTTGCCTTCCTGGCGGCCGTCGGGGTGCTGTCGGATGTAGTCGAAGACGTCGGCTTGCTTGACGTAGACCTCCTCGCCGGCGTCGAGGTCGGGGACGTCCACGGGTCGGTTCTGGAGGATGCCTCGGAGGGTGGTGCCGGGCCAGCCTGTGACCTCGACCCACATCCACTCGTTGCCGCCGTCGGGCGTCTTGAAGGGGGCCTTGACCATGAGGTACTCGCCTGGGGCGAGGCCGGCCTGGTAGGCCTTCCTGAGCTCGGGGAGCTTCTCGCGCGCCCTGCGGCTCGCCTCGAGCACGGCCTCGGTGTGCGTGACGGGGTGGAGGTCGTCCTCCCAGCCGAAGAGGGCGTCGAGCAGGGCCTCGTGGCGGGCCTGGACGTTGACGCCCTGGTAGCGGTCGAAGCGGATCTCGGCGAGCAGGTTGTCGGGGTCGCCTTCGTCGGGCTCGGCCTCGGCGAGCACCAGGTCGGCCTCGCGCGTCGCGTGCTCCAGCAGCCCGTCGAGCCTGCGCTGGCGCACGCCGGGGTGCGCGACGGCGTCGAGGTCGATGGGGAACCGGCCGCCCCGCCCGACGGCCTGTCCTTCGGCCATGCGCTGACAGACGACGTTGATCAGATGGCCGATGCTGCGCTGGTTGCTCCAGGACAGGTCGTTGACGACGACGTCGGGCAGGGCGAACTTGACCATCCCGAGGGTCACCGCACGGCAGTAGCCGTTGGTCCTGTAGACGTGGATGGTGATGTGCTCGCTGAGGTCGGGGATGCCGCTCTCCCATTCCGCAAGGCGGCGGCGCTGCCAGGCATCGGGCGAGAAGCACTCGCGGGTCTCCTCGTCCCACAGCAGGCCTCCCGTGGCCCGTGCCAGCGCCAGGGCGAGCCGGCAGGCCTCGCGCCCGCGCTCCCACACCTCCGCGCGCGGGACCACGAATCGCAGCAGCAGGGCCTCCCGACTCTGCTGAACCTGCTTCGCCTGCTCCTCGGAGACCCCGAACCC
Organism: uncultured bacterium; assembly: GCA_965603035.1. Classification (GTDB taxonomy): domain Bacteria; phylum Planctomycetota; class PUPC01; order DSUN01; family DSUN01; genus CAZDNN01. Next base: position 2,929 of record CBFDBL010000449.1, on the reverse strand, counting down.
CCACTGCCGCAGCGCCTCCTCGCTCGGCGGCGCGAACTCCGTCTGCACGTCCTTCTCCATCAGGCCCGCCACGCACGCGCCCTCGAGATCGCTCGCGAGCTTGGGCACGAGCCGGAAGTCCGGGAACGACGCCTCCAGCTCCCGCCGCAGCGCCGCCAGCGGCTCGGACCCCGGGGTCGGCAGATAGTAGATCGCGAAGCAGAACCAGGCGCGCTCGTCGAAGAGCGGACCCTCCGACAGCAGCGTTGGACCCGGCTCCTCCGCGCGCTCGCAGCCGACGGCGAGCAACGAGACGGCCAATGCGGCCGCGATGTGAATCCGTCGCACCGTTCCCCCTCCTCACGCAGGCCAGCGTGCCAGTGACGCCGATAGAGGATAGCAGGACGGGCCGCGTCGGGCAAGGCAGGCGACGCAGCGCGGCAGCGCTATCGGCTGACCTGGACGTAGCGCGGCTGGCCGGCCTTGCCCGCGAGGTCGATCGGCTCGACCGCGAGCCACTCGCCGGGCCGGGGCTTGGCGATGCCGACCCAGCGGACGGTGAAGGGCACCTGGCGATAGAGGGTCTGGAGCGCGATGTCCTTCACCGCCCCTCGGTAGATGCGGTAGCCGGCGATGCGCGTGTCGTCGGAGGCGGGCTGCCAGGCGAGGCTGGGGCCGAACTTGGGGTGGACGCTGTAGGTGGGGGCCGCCAGGAGTATGGGCGGCGCGGCGTCGGGCGCGACGAGCGTCGGCCTGCTGCGGACCGTGCGCGAGCCCTCGGCGATCTCGACGTAGAGCTCGACGGGCTGGCGGGTCGCCTCGCCGGGGACGACGGCGCTGAAGCGCCCGTGCTCGTCGCGCCGCATGGGCAGCGACGCGAAGGGGCCCGTGGTGTCGCTCGCGCGGTGGCGGAGGGTCGCGGTCGCCTTGGCGGCCGGGTCCCGTGGCTGGTAGTGGACGCCGAGCACCTCGAGCGGCTGGCCGGCCCGGAGCAGGATCGGGCGGGGCACGACGACGCCGTCGGGCGCGCTGACGTAGAGCGGCATGCGCAGCGCGCCGGCCGGCAGGTCGCGGGCGTAGAGGGTCTTGGTGTCCACGCCGCGGGTCTCGCGGACCTGGATGGCGTAGGGGTGGCCCTTGTTGCGGTAGGAGAGGCTGGCGGCGGCGTCGCGGAGGATGAAGGCGGGTGCCTCGGCCAGGGGCTTGCGGTTCTTGTAGAGCAGTCCGCCGAGCACCTCGGTGCGGCCGCCGTCGTAGGTGCCGACCGCGGGGCGGTCCTTCTCGGTCTTGAGGCCGAGGATCACCAGGTCGCCGCCGACGTTGACGATGTGGGGGTAGTGCTCGTAGCTCTCGGTGTTGGCCATCGTGAGCCAGGCCTGCTGGCGATCGAGGATCAGCGGGCAGGCGCAGAAGTCGTCCATGAACAGCCTGCCGCCGGGCACGGTGTTCACGTAGCTGCCGCCGCCCGCGACGAGCGTGCGCTTCGAGGCGTGCTGGTAGGTGAAGCTGCACTGGTTGCCGTAGGTCGTCGCCACGTCCACCGCGACGGCGGCGGGCTCGCCGTCCTCGATGATCCAGGCGGGCGCGTGGCCGACGCGGAAGACGAGGTGGGCGCCGAGCCCGACGACGCGCCGCACCGAGCCGCGCACCCGAAGGCTCTGGCGCGAGACGAACGTGCCGGCCGGCACGACGACGGTCGCGGCGCCCGAGTCGATCGCCTTCTGGATCGCCGGGCCGCTGTCGAACGCCTCGGACAGGGAGCCGCGGCCAGGCTTCGCGCCGAACTTCGTGATGAAAGCCCAGTCGCCGGGATCGCCCCAGGGGATGTCGGGCGGGTCCTCGAGCGGCAGGTCGAGCGACCTGGGGGCGCGGTCGAAGAGGCTTCGGGTGCCGTGCGAGGTGAACTCGGCGACGTCGGGGCCGCGGGCGCTCCGCCGCGTGCCCGCCTCATTGCGGATGGCCTCGGCATAGCCCTCGGTGTGGACGTGGCGTGCGAAGAGGGCGCCGTCGTCGTGGTTGCGGATGGCCGGGCTGCCGCCGTCGCCGCCGGTGAGGGTGGCATCGAGCAGGCACATGTGGCCCATCTTCCCCCGGTTCTCGACGGCGGTCACCCGGTTGACGCTCGTGAGGCGGCGGGCGGACACGCAGTTCCACGCGTTGACGAAGCCGACCGTGCGCTGCCCGCGCAGCGTCAGGCGGTCGAAGACCCAGCTATACTGGTCGCTGGTGATGAAGACGCCTGTGTCGAAGCCCTCGATCGCGACGTCCTTCGCCAGCCCGGGGCCGGGCCACTTCGGCATGAAGAGGCCCGTGTGGCCGCGGCGCTCGGGGTCGCCCGAGCGGATGGTGACGTGGTAGAGGCCGCCGCCGTTGTTCGTGTGGAAGTGGATGCCGATGGCGCCTGGGTTCCCGCGGCCGACGTCCACCGTCAGGTTGCGGAGCCGCTGGGAGAAGTTCTGGCCGGCGTGGCCGAACTGGACCTCGAGCACGGGCTTGGGCTTGGCGGGGTCCTGGAAGCCGGGGCAGCGGTCCTGGAGCTTGATGACGGTGCCGGTGCGGCTCTGGCCGCGGACGTCCTTCTTCTTGTCGCCCCAGGTGAGGGTGTTGCGGACGAGGTAGACGCCGTCGGGCAGGTAGATGCAGCGGACGGCGCCGCCGTTGTGGCTCTTGTGCCTGCCGAGCACGGCCTTGAGAGCGAAGGTGTCGTCGGTCCTGCCGTCGCCTCGTGCGGCGGAGGCGAGCCGCTTGTCGGGATAGGTCTTCCGGACGTTGACGAAGCCCGCCTCGTCGGGGATGGCGAGCTCGGCCGCGCCCGCGGCCGCGGCGCAGAGGGCGAGGAGACAGGCGAGCAGACGGCGTAAGTGGGCGTGCATCGGGTAGCTTCTCCGCGCAGCGCGCCAGGTGGAGCGGTGGCATTATACCTGATGCACGCCCACTTACGCCGTCTGCT
>CBFDBL010000448.1:0-5736 GCA_965603035.1 uncultured bacterium | reverse complement strand
TGTGCGGCGCGGTGGTGATGGCTTTCGAGATGGTGGGGAGCCGGATCCTGGCGCCGCAGTTCGGGAGCACGGTGTTCGTGTGGGGGAGTCTCATTGGCGTGGTGCTGGGGGCTCTGAGCCTGGGCTACTTCGTGGGCGGGCGTCTGGCGGACAAGTGGCCGAGCTTCTTTCTGCTGGGCGGGCTGATCGCGGTGGCGGGGGTGGTGATCCTGGCGGTGCCGCTCTACGCGCCGGCGTGCAACCAGTGGATCGACCGGTCGAGCCCAGGGCGCAGCACGAACCCGCTGTTCGCCTCGGTGGTCCTGTTCTTCGCGCCGAGCGTGCTGCTGGGGATGGTGTCGCCGTACGCGGTGCGGCTCCAGGCGCGCAGCGTGAGCACGATGGGGAACGTGGCGGGCCGGCTCTACGCGCTCTCGACGCTCGGGAGCATCGCGGGCACGCTGCTGGCGACGTTCTGGATGATCCCGTCGTTCGGGACGAGCAACATGACGAAGGGTCTGGGCCTGACGCTGATGGCGGTGTCGCTGCTGGCGCTGGTGCCGGGGCTGATGCGACGGCTGTCGGCGGGGCGCGCGGCGGGTGCGGGCGCGGGCGTGCTGGGGGCGCTGGTGCTGTGCGTGCTGCCGAGCCCGTCGTTCATCCCGCTGCGGGAGGGCGAGAAGCTGGTGGCGGAGATCGACTCGCCCTACCAGCACATCGGCGTCGTGCTCGTGCCCTACGACCGCGGCGGCGGCGAGACCGAGTGGTCGGTGCGCATGGTCTTCGACGAGTACATCGAGAGCGAGGTGTTCGTCGACTTCCACGGCGCGGCGAAGTACGACGCCGAGGCCTCGTGGTGGCGGGTGAGCAGCCAGTTCCCCTTTCTCCACTGGTCCAGACGGGCGCGGGTCGCCGAGGACGACTTCCGGATCAAGCAGCCCTATACCAGCGGGGCGAAGTACACGGACATGCTGCACCTGCCGCTGGTGTTCAACCCCGAGGCGCGGACCGTGCTGCTGGTGGGCGGCGGCGGGGGGGTGGTGCCCACGATCTTCCGCCGGGACTACCCCGAGCTGTCGATGGACATCGTGGAGCTGGACCCCAGCGTGGTCGAGGTGGCGGAGCGGTACTTCGGGTTCGAGCCCCAGGGCGAGCGGACCCGGACGATCGTCCAGGACGGGCGGGTGTACATGCGCGACTGCACGAAGCAGTACGACGTGATCCTGCTCGACGCCTTCACGGGCGGCCGCCCGCCGTTCCACCTGCTCACCCGGGAGTTCCTCGAGCTGGTCAAGGCGCGGCTCAGCGAGCGGGGGGTGGTGCACCTGAACATCATCAGCGCGCTGAGCGACGACGACGTCAAGGGCCGCCTCTACCGCTCGATGCACAACACGTTCCGCGAGGTGTTCGGCAAGGACCGGGTCTACGTGTTCCCGAAGTGGTACGACCCGCGCTGGGGCACGAGCCGCGCGCGCAACTACGGGATCAACATCGAGCTGATCGCGACGAAGCGCGCGACCATCCCGTGCCCCCTGACGAAGGACCACGTGGTGGCGAAGGCCCAGCGGCTGCACCGCAGCGGGCGCATCAAGATCGCCAGCATCCCCACCCACGCCGGCAACTACCAGCCCGCCGAGCGCGACAAGGCCTTCCCCAACGACCCCATTCTCACCGACGATTTCGCCCCAGTCGACATGATGGTCACCGACTGACGCGGGGCGAGTGTCAAGTGTCAAGTGTCGAGTGTCAAGTGAAGAGGGCGCGTCGGGATGGGGCGGTCACTGACCCCTGACCGCTGACTACTGACCTCTGGCCTCTGTCCTACCAGATGGCGCCGGCGTGGCGATCGATGTCGCCGTAGTAGGTGACGTGGCCGTCGAGGAAGAGCACCTGCTGGCCCATGGTGGAGGAGATGGACCAGCCGCCGCCTCGCGAGAGGCGGTGCCAGCCGCGCGCGTCGCGGATCAGGCCGACCTCGCCGGCGTTGGGGTAGTGGTCGAGGGACCGGCCGTTGAAGGGACGGGGGTTGCTGGTCGCGCCCCAGGCGTAGTCGGAGTTGACCTGGTAGGTCGAGCCGAAGCGCGTCAGGAGGTCCTCGTTGGCGTTGCTGGCACTGGGGCAGATGAAGACCTTGACGTGCTCGGTGAAGTCGTACGGGTCGCTCACCCCGAGGTAGGGTCGCAGGAGGTTGTGGAGCTGTCGCGGGTAGTGTGCGTGGTTGGGCCTGACGTTGAGGATCGTGCAGTTGGGCAGGATGCCGCGATAGTCCTCGGTGTAGTCGAGGATGGCGCCGAAGATGTGGTGGAGGTTGTTGGTGCAGGCGGTGCGGCGCGCGTGCTCGCGGATGTAGCGGGTCGTGGGGATGACCATCACCATGAGGATGCCGATGATGCCGACGACGATGAGCAGCTCGACGAGGGTGAAGCCGCGGTTACGCCTCATGGCAGAGTCTCCATCCACATACATGCTACGCGCGCGCCCGCGGCGCGTCAAGGCCCGCTGCCGCGTCGCTGCGGCTGCCGGGCGAGCGGAGGGCCGCGTTCAAGCAGGTCCGCGACGCCATAGCCGCGCGGATCAAGGCGTTCCTGGGCGAGCAGGGGTGAGGCGGGCGACGATGGCGGCGACGAGAGTCGCCGAGTTCCTGGCGGCGGCCCGGGCGAATGTCCTGGCATCGCGCTCCGCGTTCGCATCGGCCACGTCGCTGAGGGGCGCAGGGCGAAGAGATCCCACACTTCGCGAAGTGCGGGATCACAGGTCGCGGTCACTCGCGGCGGCTCAGCGTGAGGCTCGCCCTCCCGCTCTTCGCTCTGCTGGCCCGCGGCCCTGTTGCGCGGCGGCGAGCCTTTCGCTACGATCCCCTGCGTGGCGACAGGCGACTGCCCTCGGCCCCATGGCTGGAGACCCAGGGGATGCGAACCGATCTGGTGCTGACGGTGGCCCAGTCGAAGCGGCTGATCGCCAAGGGCGTGGCGCACTATGAGCCCGTGCAGGAGGCGCTGAGCGAGGGCACGGTCGCCATCGCGAAGGGCGGGACCGATGCCTACGTCGTCGAGGAGATCCTCGGCGAGCGCATCGACAAGCGCCACTACGTGACGGGCCAGGTCCTGCCCCGCGGCGCGTCGCGGGCCGACGCGGGCCTGACGAGCGAGCTGCCCGACGTGGTGCTCGTGCGCGGCGAGCGGCTCGCGGGCGTGACGGCGACCGAGGCCGTCGCGGACATGAAGGCGGGCGACGTCTTCATCAAGGGCGCCAATGCGCTCAACTACGAGACCGGCGTGGCGGGCCTGCTCGTCGGCCACCCGACGGGCGGCACCCTCGGCGCCGCCATCGGCACGCTGGTGGCCCGGCGGATCCGGCTGCTGGTGCCCGTAGGCCTCGAGAAGGAGGTGCCGTCCGACATCGTGGGCGCGGCGGAGGCGCTCGCCGAGGCCGGCGGCCCGGGCCCCTCGCTGTGGCCCGTGCACGGCGACATCTTCACCGAGCTCGAGGCGCTCGACGTGCTCTGCGACGTGCTCGCCGTCCCGATCGCCGCGGGCGGCGTGGCGGGCGCCGAGGGCGCCGTGTGGCTCGCCTGCTTCGGCGACGAGCCGCAGATCGAGCAGGTCAAGGCCCTCGCGGAGCAGCTCGAGCCCGAGCCGCCCTTCGTCGCCGGATAGCTGGCGCCGTCTCGCGTCAGGGGATTGCCAACCAGGGAGCCGGGAAAGGAACGCACACGATGGACAGACGGATCGCGGGGTGCACCGCAGTCGCTGTGGTCGTCGCGGGGCTCAGTGTGGCCGCGGGCGCTGTTGGGGACGAGGGCGCGGCGGCAGCGGCGATTCTCCGCGGCACGGGGGTCCGGGGCGGGCTCGTCGTGCATCTGGGCTGCGGCGACGGACGGCGGACCGCGGCGCTGCGGGCCAACGAGCGCTACACGGTGCACGGGCTGGCCGCCAGGCAGGCCGACGTCGAGTCCGCCAGGGCCTACCTCCACAAGCAGGGCCTCTACGGCCCCGTGGCCGTCGAGCGTCTTGCCATGCCCACGCTGCCATACGCCGACGGGCTCATCAACCTGGTGGTGGTCGACAAGCCGCTCGGCGTGCCGATGGCCGAGGCCATGCGGGTGCTCGCCCCTGGCGGGGTCGCGTACGTGAGGGGCGCGGGCGGCTGGCGGAAGACGGTCAAGCCGTGGCCGACCGACATCGACGAGTGGTCGCACTTCCTCCACGACGCGGGGAACAACGCGGTGGCGGCCGACAGCGTGGTCGGCCCGCCGCGGCGGCTCCAGTGGCTCGCGCCGCCGCTGTGGCTGCGCAGCCACGAGACGGCGTCGGGCGTCCAGGCCCAGGTCGCGGCGGGGGGCAGGCTCTTCTACATCTTCGACGAGGGCCTCATCGGGATCGTCGACGAGCGCCTGCCCGAGAGGTGGTCGATCGTGTGCCGCGACGCCTTCAACGGCAAGGAGCTGTGGCGGCGGCCGATGCCGCAGTGGGGCTGGCGCCAGTGGGCCAAGGCGCGGTTCGAGGGCAAGGACTGGACGACGCTGCGCGCCGCTCGCGTCTCCGCGCCCAGCGAGGTGCAGCGTCGCCTCGTCGCCGACGCCGAGCGGCTCTATGCCACGCTCGGGTTCCGAGCGCCGCTCTCGATCCTCGACGCGGCCACCGGCAAGACTCTCGCCACCGTGAAGGGCACCGCGCCGACCTGCGAGATCCTGCTCAGCCAAGGCATCGCACTCGCCCACGTGCGCCAGGCCCCTTCGGGCACCGACCAGCGCCGGGGCAAGACGCCGAGCAACCTCTCGACCCTCGTCGCCGTCAAGGGCGCCACCGGGCAGGTCCTCTGGCGCAAGCCGGCGGGGGCGAGCATACGCAGCCCAATGCTCGCTGCCGACGGCGGCAAGGTCGTCTACCTCGCGGGCAACGACCTCGTCTGCCGCGACCTCGCGACGGGCGAGAGCCTGTGGAAGACCACGCCCAAGACGCGCAGCGGCCGCACGCTCGTCGCCGACAGCGGGGTCGTGCTCATCCTCGGCGGCACCACCCTCGATGCCTACGACGCCGCGAGCGGCAAGCTGCGGTGGGGCAGGAACGTGCCGGCGCGGTCGGGCGCAGAGAACGTGGACCTGTTCGTGGCGGACGGTCTCGCATGGCCCGGCATGGTGCCGGTGGACGAGAAGCTCAAGAGCGCCCGCAAGAGCGCCCGCGCCCTCGCCGTGGGCTACGACATCCGCACGGGCAAGGAGGCGAAGCGCATCGTCGTCGCCAACTTCCGCAGCCCCGAGCACCACCACCGTTGCTACCGCAACAAGGCCACGAGCCGCTACATCATCAGCGGCATGGAGGGCGCCGAGTTCCTCGACCTGCGGGCCGACGGCCACTCGCAGAACAACTGGCTCCGCGGCGCCTGCAAGCACGGCGTCATGCCCTGCTACGGCATGCTCTACGTCCCGTCCGACCAGTGCTTCTGCCAGCCCGGCGGCAAGCTGCTGGGCTACACGGCCGTCGCTGCGGCGCCCGAGCAGCCCGTCCGGCCGGTCCCGGATGGGCGGCGCCTCCAGAAAGGCCCCGCCTACGGCCAGGCCGCCGGGCCAGGACCGCGGGCCGCCGACGGCGACTGGCCCACGCACCGGCACGATCCGGCACGCCGGGGCAGCACGACGGCAAGCGTGCCCGCCGAGCTGGCCCCGTCCTGGCGCGTCAAGCTCGGCGGGCGGCTCACGGCGCCCGTGACCGCCGCCGGAAAGCTCCTCGTCGCGTCGGTCGACACGCACACCGTCCA
>CBFDBL010000447.1:0-5736 GCA_965603035.1 uncultured bacterium | reverse complement strand
ACGGCCACATCGTCATCGGCGACAAGGCCACCATGTTCGGCTCGCGGATCATCCCCGATGCCAAGATGAAGGCGATGCAGGACAGCCTGCCGCCGCAGACACTCCCCAGGTCGCCCGGCATCTACGCCGAGTTCATCCGCGCCTGCAAGGGCGGCGCGCCGACGGTCGGCAACTTCCCCGATTTCGCGGGACCCCTCACCGAGATCGTGCTGGCCGGCAACGTCGCCATCCGAACGGGCAGGAAGCTGCGCTGGGACCGCGAGCGGCTCCAGTGCACCAACGTGCAGGAGGCCAACCAGTACGTCCGCCGCGACTACCGCGCGGGGTGGAGCCTGTAACCCGTACCTGTGACGACGGTTCATGCAGCAGAGGAGACTTGAAGGATGGGCGAGCGGAAGACAACGCGGCGTGAGTTCCTGGTCCGAGGCGCGACGGCGGGCGCGGCGATCGCGGCGCCCTACATCCTGACGTCGGGCGCGCTGGGCGCCGCGGGCAAGCCCCCGGCGAGCGACCGCGTGGCCATCGGCGCCATCGGCCCGGGCCGCCAGGGCGGCGGCCTGCTCAGGGGGGCGAAGAGGGTCGCCGAGATCGTCGCCGCGGCGGACGTCAATCTGCCGCGGGCCGTGAAGGCGATGGGCGGGAAGGAGGACCGGGCGTTCCAGGACTACCGCAAGATGCTGGAGCTCAAGGACATCGATGCGGTGATCGTGGCGACGCCCGACCACTGGCGCGCCCTGTGCAGCATCCACGCCGCCCAGGCCGGCAAGGACATCTATGCCGAGAAGCCGATGACCCTGACCATCCGCGAGGGGCGGCTGATGGTGCAGGCCGTCCGCAAGTACGGGCGGGTGCTCCAGACGGGCAGCCAGCAGCGCTCGATGGCCAAGAACCGTCTGGGCTGCGAGCTCATCCGCAACGGCCGGATCGGCAAGGTCAAGAAGGTGATCGCCAGCAACTACCCCAGCCCCTGGATCTGCGGCCTGCCCGGCCAGCCGGTGCCGCAGGGCCTCGACTGGGACATGTGGTGCGGCCCCACGGAGGTGCGCCCCTATCACAAGGACATCTACACGCCCCGCGCCCAGCCCGGCTGGATCTCGTTCCGCACCTGGTCGGGCGGCGAGATGACCGGCTGGGGCGCCCACGGGCTCGACCAGATCCAGTGGGCGCTCGGGATGGACGAGAGCGGACCCATCGAGATCTGGACGAAAGGCCCGAAGTTCGATCCGCCGACCTACACCAAGCCCGAGGGCCGCGGGCGCGGCGAGAAGATCTGCCGCGTGCCCACCATCTTCATGAAGTACCCTGGCGACATCATCATGGAATTCGGCCGCGGCCCGGGCGGCGGCGGCATCTTCATCGGCGAGAAGGGGATGATCCGCATCGACCGCGGCCGCGTCTCCTCGGATCCGCCCGAGCTGGCCAAGGAGCCGCTCGTCGATCCCAAGGTCAAGCTCACCGTCAGCAACAGCCACATGCGGAACTGGATCGACTGCATCAAGTCGCGGGAGAAGCCCATCGCCGACGTCGAGATCGGCCACCGGTCCACGACCGTCTGCCACCTGGGGAACATCGCCCGCTGGCTCGGCCGCCGGGTGAAGTGGGATCCCGAGAAAGAGGAGTTCATCGGCGACGATGCGGCCAACAAGCTGCTCGACCGCCCGCGCCGCAAGCCCTGGACGATGCCCGAGAGCATCTGAGGGTCGAGGTTCGAGTGGCGAGGTTCGAGTGGCGAGGTTCGAGTGGTGAGCGGTGTCCGTGCGGACCGGTGAGGAGTGTAGTTGCATGGGACGGCGGTTCTGCGTCACTCGACGCTCGTTCGTGAAGGGCGCTGTCGCCGCGGCGGCGCCCTTCGTTGTCCCCGCTTCGGCCCTCGGCAAGGAGGGGCGGCCGGCGCCGAGCGAACGGATCGTGATGGGTGCGATCGGGCTCGGCGGACAGGGCACGCGGGACATGGGGGCGTTCCTGGGCCGCGGGGACGTGCAGATGGTGGCGCTGTGCGATGTGGATGCCGGGAGCCGCAACTACGAGCGCGGATGGTATCGCGGCCTTAAGCCGGCGAAGGAGTCGGTCGAGAAGCGCTACGCCGCACAGATGCGCGACGGGACCTACAAGGGCTGCGACACCACCACCGACTTCCGCGAGCTGCTGGCCCGCGACGACGTCGACGCCGTCACGACCGCCTGCCCCGACCACTGGCACGCGCTCATCGTCGTCGCGGCCGCACGGGCGGGGAAGGACATCCACTGCCAGAAGCCGCTGTGCCGCACCATCGCCGACGGCCAGGCGATGGTGGCGGCGGTGCGCCGCTACGGCCGCGTGTTCCAGTGCGGGAGCCAGCGGCGGTCGAGCGCGCGATGCCGCCGCGCCTGCGAGCTGGTGCGCAACGGGCGGATCGGCAGGCTCCACACCATCCGCGTCGGCCTGCCCGGCGGCCACTCGAACCCCGGCTACACGATGGGCGACGAGCCCATGGCGGTGCCCGAGGGCTTCGACTACGACCGCTGGCTTGGCCCCGCGCCCTGGGCGCCCTACACCCACAAGCGGTGCCACTGGACCTTCCGTTGGGTGCTCGACTACTCGGGCGGGCAGCTCACCGACTGGGGCGCCCACTTCATCGACATGGCCCACTGGGGCATGGGCACCGAGCGGACAGGCCCCGTCGAGGTCGAGGGCGAAGGCACGTTCCCGCCCGACACCGCGCTGTGGGACACGGCGACAGCGTTCCACGTCACGTGCACGTACGCGAACGGGATGACGATGATCGTGACGAGCGAAGGCGGCGGTGTGCGGTTCGAGGGCACGGACGGCTGGGCCGACCTCGGCGGTCGCACCCATCCGCCCGAGATCGCCGATTCGGTCATTCTCCCCGGCGAGGTCCGCCTCTACGAGAGTCATAGCCAGTACGCCAACTTCATCGACTGCGTGAAGACGCGAGGGCCCACCGCGGCGCCCGTAGAGGTCGCGCACCGCTCCATCACGCCGGCTCACCTGGGCAACATCGCGATGCGGCTCGGGCGCAAGGTGCGCTGGGACCCCGACCTGGAGCGATGCGTGGACGATCCCGAGGCGGATCGCCTGCTCTCGCGGCCCTACCGCGAGCCGTGGCAGCTCTGAGCGGAGAGGGGCGAGGGGCGAGTGGCAAGTGTCAAGTGGCAAGTGTCAAGTGGCAAGTGGTGAGTATCACGTGGTGAGTGGGAAGCGGCGCGGGCCTACTTGGGGGCGGGCTCGTAGCCCGCGAAGCGCCAGCCGCTGTCCCAGTGCGGGCTGCGGGCTCGCGCCATGGTGACGTGGTAGCGCGCCTCGCTGAAGAAGCGGCCGTTGCGCGGCTTCAGGAAGAGGCGGCACGCGATGGGCTGGAGGGTGATGGACAGGGTTCCGGCCTTGCGCGGGCTGAGGGCCTCGGGCAGGCAGGGGAGCACGAGTTCGATGGCCTTGCGCTTGCCGATGGGCATCTCGATGGCCTCGAGGAGGTCGCTCCAGGTGCCCTGGTCGCGGCTGGTGTTGAAGACCTGGAGCTCGGGCGCAAGATCGTAGTCGGAGGGCTCGAGACAGCCCTCGATGCGGTAGTCGCGGACGACGAAGCCGGGGTGGGTGACGGCCAGGTGGCCCTTGGGCTGGACCTGGCCCTCGCGGCAGCTATCGAGGTAGGCGGTCAGGGCGCGCTGGCCGCGCGAGCTGGGCCAGAGCTTGATGGCGAGGACGACGACGGCCGCGGCCACGACGGCGAGCGCGAGGCGTCGCACGTGGGTCCCGACCGCGCTCGCCCTTCGCTTGGGTGCGGGCGGCTCGGGCTTGGGGGGCTCGGGCGGGTGCGGGACGATGTCGGCGGCGGGGGGCGCCTCCTCGCGGATCTCGCCGGCCTGCTGGCTCAGGAGCATCTCGACCTGCTCGGGCTTGAGCAGGCCCTTCTCGACGAGGATCTCGCCGATGCGCTTGTCGGTGACCCCTCGCACGTGGAGGGCTTGCTGGACCTCGACGCACAGGTCGATGTGCTCCTGGCTCACCAGGGCGCGCTCGACGGCCAGCTCGCCCAGGCGCGGTGTCCTCGGCGCCTCGGGCCGCCCGGCCGGCTCGGCGGGCGCGTCGGCGTCGGCTTCCTCCTCGAAGAAGGCACCGGCGAGCTCGTCGGCCGTGGCATGGGCCAGTTCGGCCTGGAGGGCGTCGGCGGGATCGGCCGCCGCGGCTTCGGCGACGAAGATCCTGCCGCAGGCACTGCACGTGAGCTGCTGGCCGAGCTGCGAGGCGGGGATCTCGTGGCTGCGACCGCAGGGGCACCGCACCTTGGCCATATCCAAGGGCTCCAGGTTGGGGAACCGCCTGTCTGCCAGTGGTAGAGACCGACAGCCGAACACCGCATCCCCACCCCCGCCACAGGCGCGCTCTAGTTAAGCGGCTCGGCCCGCGCGAGTCAAGGCGGGAACCGACCGGGCCGCCTGCCACGCAGCCGCCGAGGGCCGCGGCACAGGCCGCGCGGCGCCGGAGCCGTTTGAACCCCGTGCCCCTCATCGGTACAATGCCTACTACGCACACTGCCCGGCCGCGGGCGGCGTTCCCCGTGCGGGAGGATCCAGGAGAGGTGCAGTCTTGAAGGTGGACAAGGTCACGCGGCGGTCGTTCCTGGGCGGGACGGCCGCGACGGCTTTCGGATTCCTCGTGGTGCCGAGCCACGTGCTGGCCCGCGAGGGCGCGCAGCCCCCGAGCGACAAGCTCCAGGTCGCCTGCATCGGCTGCGGCGGCAAGGGGGGCGGCGACGTCGGCGGCGTGAGCGGCGAGTCGGTGGTTGCCCTGTGCGACGTGGACTGGAAGCGCGCGGGCCGCAGCGTCAAGCGCCACCCGAAGGCGCAGCGCTTCCAGGACTGGCGCGTCATGCTCGGGAAGATGGAGAAGGCCATCGACGCGGTGACCGTCTCCACGCCCGACCACCACCACGCCCCTGCCTCGATGATGGCGATGAAGATGGGGAAGCACGTCTTCTGCCAGAAGCCGCTCACCCACAACATCCGCGAGGCGCGCCTGGTGGCCGAGACGGCCCGCAAGATGAAGGTCGTGACCCAGATGGGCATCCAGGGCCACGGCTTCGAGGGCCCCCGCCTCGTCTGCGAGTGGGTCCGGGCCGGCTGGCTCGGCCAGGTCCGCGAGGTCCACTACTGGACCAACCGACCCATCTGGCCGCAGAACATCATGCCGCCCGACCGCAAGGACCCCGTGCCCGACGGCTTCGACTGGGACCTCTGGCTCGGCCCCGCCGCGCTGCGGCCCTTCGCGCGCGACGCCTACCACCCCTTCAAGTGGCGCGGCTGGTGGGACTTCGGCTCCGGCGCGCTCGGCGACATCGCCTGCCACGCCATGGACGCCGCCTTCTGGGCGCTCAAGCTCGGCTACCCGACCGCCGTCGGGGCCGAGGCCGGCCCCATGACCGACCAGAGCCCGCCCAACTGGTCCCGCATCACCATCGAGTTCCCCGCACGCGGCGACATGGCCCCCGTCAAGGTCGTCTGGAACGACGGCTACGAGAAGAAGGAGCGGCCCAAGGAGCTCGAGGTCCCGCGGCCCAAGGAGCTCGAGCAGGGCCGCAAGATGCCCCGCAGCATCGGCGGACAGCTCATCATCGGCGACAAGGCCACCCTCATGGCCGGCATCTACTGCCGCAGCCCGCGGGTCATCCCCGAGACCAGGATGCGCGAGCTGATGACCGACCACAAGGTCCCCAAGACCATCCCGCGCTGCAAGAACGGC
>CBFDBL010000446.1:0-5745 GCA_965603035.1 uncultured bacterium | reverse complement strand
CCCAGCTTGACGATGAGGTCCTTGTGGATGCCGGCCCTCCGAGCGGCCTGGGTGAACAGTATTGCAGCAGACCCCCATCTGGCAAGCCGCTCTCGTGCGCGCGGCCCCCGGCTAGCCATCGCCTTCCCCCGCCCAGCGTCGTGCGAACCGCCTCGTGGACCGACGGCGTCCGGCCCGGGTGCGTCGCGCGTGCCCGCCGGCTCGCCGAGGCGACAGCTCCGGCTTCGCATCCCGCCCCCAGCAGCTCTCGTCCGCCGCTCTGCCGGCCCCCGCCGTCCCACATCAGCCCCACCATCGCGGTGACCAAGCACTACCGAACGATTAGGGTCGCGCGCGCCCGGCTTGACTCGCGGGACGGCATCGGCTATGCTGGGTGATGCGCATGCTGGGAGGGCACTGCGACGAGGACCGCGGCCCCCGGGGGTGAGAGCGCATGGAGGTCGAGGAGTTCCTGTCAAAGGTCGCGGCGCACCCGGCGCTGGAGCTGGAGCACCGCGATTCGACGATGCTGATCATCCGCCTGGGGGGTGAGGGGGGACGGGCGATCCGGATCGGGCTCTGGGCGCTGCGCCGGCTCCGGTGGGAGCGGTTTGCCAGGGCCTGGGGGATCCCGAAGCTTGGTCAGGCGTCGGCGGCTGCGACGGCGAAACGCTCCGCCGCGCCGAAGAGGTCGTAGACGTCCCTCGGGCACGCGCAGGCGCGCTCGGCCTCGGCCTGGGGGAGGCGCCGGCCCATGTGGTCGAGCGGCGAGGCGAGCACGAGGCGCCGCGGCGCCACGCATGCCGCGACCTGCGGCAGATCGCATACCCTGAGCATCCCAGTCACGAGCCAGCTCGGGTGGCAGCCGTGGTACTCGTGTGCAGCGAGCGCGCGGTACGACACGGGGCACTGGCTGCACACGGCCGTGGCGACCCGCTCGTCGAGCGCGGCGGCGAGCAGCGCGAGCAGGCCGCCCATCCCCTGCCCCACGACGCTCACCGCCTCCTCGGCGACCTCGGGCCGCTCGCACAGCACGGCGAGCGCGCGCAGCACGTCGTGCACCCGACGCCCCACGAGGCTGCGGCCCACCATCCCATACTGGTAGAAGTGGTAGCCGTCGACGCCCATCCGCCGGTGCCGCCCGCTCAGGCTGTCGTGCGAGGCCGTCTCGCCCACCCCGCGCACGTCGATGGCGAGCACGACGTTGCCCTCGCTCGCCAGCATCTGCACGGTGCCCAGCGGCCCTGCCTCGGCCTCCTTGCCGCGCTCGTGCACGTAGAGGATCCCCGGCCAGCGGCCCTCGGTGTCGGGCACGAACAGCAGGCCTGGGATGGTGATGCCCCGCTCGGTCTGGAAGCTGACGCGCTCGATGCCCAGGCTGCCGCGGAAGACGGCGCCGTGCTGGTAGCAGAAGGGGGCGCCGGAGCTGGCTGGGCAGCGGAGCAGCTCGCGGAGCCTGGCCCGCAGGTCGTCCTGCCAGAGCTCGGCGTCGCCGCGGCTCGGCAGCTCGGGGTCGGGCTGCGCCAGCGCGCGCGCCTCGTCGCGGGTGAAGCAGAAGACGGTGCGACTGCCCAGTGCGGCGACCTGGCCGCCGGGCGCGCACGACAGCTCGTCGGGCGGCTCGGGCGCGGGGTCGGGCAGGGCCGCGCCGGGCTGAGGATGGTCGAGCCACCTGTGAAGCCACTCGCGCGCCGCCTGGCGCAGCGGCGGGCTGAAGCCGTGGCCGCCCTCGGCCTCCACCAGGTCCACGCACTCGGCGGCGTCGAGCAGTCCGTAGACGCGGCGCAGCTCGTCGAAGGTGCGGCGGGTGCCCTCGATGGGGAGGTGGTCGGCCTTTGCGGCGGCGATGCGCAGCGCGCGCGGCGCCCCCGCCATGCACAGGTCGGCGTGGTCGATGCCCCGCGCGATCGCGTCGTCGTGGACCTGCTCGGCGTCGGCGAGCATCCCGGTCGCCAGCCACGCCTCCCGCGAGGTGATGGTGCACGCCGGCACCGCCGCCCGCACCCGCTCGTCGAGCGCGAAGAGATACGTGGTGACGGCCCCGCCGCCCGAGCAGCCCGTGCAGCCGATGCGGTCCACGTCCACCTCGTCGCGCCCGCACAGGTAGTCGATCGCGCGGATGCCGTCCCAGACGCGCCACGCCGCGAACCCCCGCCCCACGAGCAGCGCCTGTGTGCCCGCGTAGTCGTGCTCGGGGCGGCCCAGGCCGATGCGCGACGCGCCCGACACCGCGTCCCAGTACTGGCTCCGCTCGCCCTGCCCGATGGGGTCGTAGACCACGACGACGAAGCCGCTGCGCGCGAGGTCCTGGGCCACGGCCTGGTACGGCTCGGCGGCCTTGCCCTCGGGCGCGTGCCCGCAGGGCACCAGCACGGCCGGCGCCGTGTCGGCCCGTGCCGGCAGGTAGACGTTGGCCGTCACGGTGAACAGCGGCCTGCTCTCGAAGAGCACCTTCTCGACGCGGTAGCCGTCGCGCGCGAGGGTGCCCACGCAGCGGGCGTTGAGCGGCGTGCGCTCGGGCAGCCCACCGATCAGCTCGGTGAACGTGTCCCGCACGTACCGCTGCCGCGCCGCCACGTCGTCGGGGGTCGCGAGGCGGCGGCGCTGCTCGGCCGCCTGCTCGAAGAGCGGCTCGGCCAGCCCCACGATGTGGTCGAACACCATCGACGACAGGTCACGGTCACCGAGGACGATCAGGTTCTCGGACATCCACTGCTCCTTGCTCGGGACTCGCGCGCTCGTCCGGTCGCCCATTATCCCGCTGGCGGCGCGGCGCGCAAGCTCGCCTCCGCTTGACAGGCCGGCCGTGCGCCGCTAGGCTACCCGTTCTGAGTTCGTGCATGCCGTGAGGGTGAGGACCTATGGGCAGATCGCGGCACATCCTGCAACTGCTGGCTTGCGTGGCGGCCGGGGTCGTTGCGGCGCGGCCCGGCGGGGCCGCGGAGGCGGCAGCGGCGCCAGGGGCGCAGGTCCGCACGATCGCGTACCCCGACGGTGGGAAGTACGTCGGGCAGGTGCTCGGCACCGAGCGCCACGGCCAGGGCACGCACACGTGGCCCGACGGCAGCAGCTACGAGGGCGGCTGGCAGCGCAACGCGCTGCACGGCCAGGGCACGTACCGCTGGCCCGACGGGCGGCGGTACGTCGGCGCCTGGGAGGGCGGCAAGGCGGCGGGAGGCTGGCTGCACGCCGCCGACGGCGGCAAGCTGTGGTGCCGACACGACGCCGAGGGCCGGTGGGTCGTCGTCAAGAAGCCCGAGACGCCGACGCCGACCCCCGCCCAGCCGCCGACCCCGCCGGCCGAGCCCGCGGGCGATACGGTCGAGTCGCTGTGCGCGCGAGCCGACGCCTACACGCGGCGCTACATCGACTCGCTGCTCACCGACGGCGATGCGATCGCCCAGTCCTTTGCCTGCGCCCGCGAGGCACAGAAGCTCGACCCCGCCTCCCCCCTGCCCCACATCGCCATGGCCAGGGCCTTCACGGCCCAGCGCAAGCCCCGCGAGGCGCTCGAGCAGGCCGAGCGCGCCCGCGAGCTCGACCCGAAGAGCGCCGAGGCAGCCCGCCTCGCCACCGTCCTCCGAGCGAAGCTGGACGCAGCGAAGCCCCTCGCCGCGAAGCCTGAGCCCAGCCCCACCACGCAGGCCCGCGCGCCCGCGCCGAGCCCCTCCGCGCCAGTCGAGACGCGGCGCCACGCCTTCCGAGACCGTCTGCCGACGACGCTGCGCGACGCGCTCGCCTTCCTCGAGCGCGGCTCGCCGACGACCCTGGCCGTGGGGGGCGCGGTCGCCGTGCTCGTGCTGGCCGTGCTCGCGTGGCTGGTCGGCCGGCGGGTCGGGTCGAGACGAGGAGCGGCCGTCAAGCGCAAGCGCCCTGCGGCGCAGGCCAAGCCACCGAAGCCGACGGCGGCGCCGGTGAAGCCCGAGCCGCCCCCCAAGCCCACTGCACCACCGGCCCCGAAGCCCGACGCTGCGCCCGCCCCCAAGCCGGCCCTCGAGCCGGCTCCAGAACCGACCCCCGAGCCCGAGACGCCGCCGGCAGCCGCCGCCGAGGAACGGCCCGAGCCGCCCGCGGGCGCGGGTGCCGCGGAGGCGGGCCGGCGCGCGCCGCGGTTCTGTAGCGCCTGCGGGCAGCAGGTGGAGCCGGGGGCGAAGTTCTGTAGCCAGTGCGGCCACCGGCTCGGCTAGCCGCTGCGCTCGCACAGGAGTCCCACACCGATGCAGCGAACCGCGACGGCCGCCGGGCGTGCTCGGGCGCGGGGAGCTTGCATAAGGTAGGACTTGGGCTATACTTCTAGAGGCAGGCCCGCGACGGGGGCCTCCGCCGCACCCCTTCCCCGGCATCCGCGAGGAGCAAGCCATGGCGGTCGTGTGCGTGTTCGAGGACGAGCGGTACCGCGACCTGCTGCCGCTGGTCTACTGCCGCCCGACCTTCGAGCTGCGCTGCGGCATCTCGAGCCTGCTCGACAAGATCGTGTGGGCCTACCCAGGCCAGAGGATCGTGCTGCTGTGCCGCGACTACCTGGCCGCCAACGTCGCGCAGCGCGTGGACTTCCCGGTCAACGATCTCCCCGCGGGCGAGGACGTGCTGTTCCTGAACGGGCGGCTGCTCATCGACGGGCCGGTGCCGCTCGACGGCCCCGAGGAGGTGGGCGTGTGCCGCGGGCGCATCGCCTACGCCCGCCTCGAGGCCGCCAACGTCGAGGGCCTGAGCCACAAGAGCTTCCTCGCCGGCGGCGTCCGCGAGTCGCTGCCCCACACGGTCCGGCACACCGACGTCGAGCTGACCCTGCTGCGCTACTACTGGGAGATCGTCGACCACAACGAGGCCGAGCTGGCCCGCGACTTCCAGGCCCTCGCGGCCCCCGGCGAGATCGCCGGCACGATCTGCGAGGGCGCCCACGTCCTGGCAAGCGACAACGTGTTCATCGGCGAGGGCGCGATCATCAAGCCCTGCTGCGTCCTCGACGCCGAGGGCGGGCCGATCTACATCGGCGAGGGCGCCACCGTCATGCCCAACACGACCATCATCGGCCCCGCCTACATCGGGCCGAAGGCCAAGATCCAGATGGCCTCGCGCCTCCACGAGGGCTCCAACATCGGACCCGTGTGCAAGGTCGGCGGCGAGATCGAGAACTCGATCATGCACGCCTACTCCAACAAGCAGCACGACGGCTTCCTCGGCCACGCCTACATCTGCGAATGGGTCAACCTCGCCGCCGACACCATCAACTCCGACCTCAAGAACACCTACGGCACCGTCCGCGTCCAGCTCCCCCACAAGCTCGTCGAGACAGGCTCGATCTTCGTCGGACTCGCCATGGGCGACCACTCGAAGTCCGCCATCGCCTCGACCTTCACCACCGGCTGCGTCGTCGGCTTCTGCTGCAACGTGCTGGTCAGCGGCTTCCCGCCGAAGTTCGTCCCGTCCTTCTCGTGGCTCTCCGACACAGGCGGGCAGCCCTACTCGCCGACCATGGCCGTCGAGGTCGCCCGTCGGGTCATGTCGCGCCGCGGCCGCGAGGTCACCGACGCCGACGTCGCCCTCTTCCACAAGCTCTACGACCTCACCCAGGCCGAGCGCGACATCGTCGGCCTCGGGCTCGAAGAGTGATACGTGATGCGTATCGCGTGATACGTGATGCGTGATGCGTGAGAGGAAGCAGCGAGGCTACCCCACCGGCGTCTTCACTTGACACTTGGCCCTTGACACTCGGCACTTGACACTGACCGCTGCCTCCCCCCTCCCACTCGTCCCGATGCTCCC
>CBFDBL010000445.1:0-5745 GCA_965603035.1 uncultured bacterium | reverse complement strand
TGCTGCTCAGCGACCACCTCGGCGACTGCATCGGCCCCTGCCACAGCCTCTGCCCCGCGCGGATGCACATCCCCAGGATGGTGCGCCAGATCGCCCGCGGCGAGCTCCGCGAGGCCGCCGCGACCGTGAAGGCCGCCATCCCGCTGCCCGCCGCCCTCGGCCGCATCTGCCCGGCGCCCTGCGAGAAGGGTTGCCGCCGCGGCGAGGCCGATGCGCCCGTCGCCATCTGCCTGCTCAAGCGCTACGTCGGCGACGCCGACCTCGCGACCGACGAGCCCTGGCTGCCCGCCCGCGCGCCGGGCACCGGCCACCGCGTCGCCATCGTCGGCGCGGGGCCCGCGGGCCTCTCGGCCGCCTGGTTCCTGCTCCAGAAGGGCCACGCCTGCACCGTGTTCGACGAGCATCCGAAGGCGGGCGGCATGCTCCAGTACGGCGTGCCCGAGGAGCGACTGCCCCGCGCGGTCGTGGACGCGGAGGCGGCGCTCGTCGAGCGGCTCGGCGCCGAGCTTCGGCTGGGCGTGCGGGTGGGCGAGGCCGTGTCGCTCGATGCGCTGCGCGGCGACTTCGACGCCGTGCTGATCGCGGCGGGTGAGGGCGCGGCCGCCCGCCTCGGGCTCGAGGCCTCGAAGCAGGGCATCGTGGTGGACCGCCGGACCCTGGCGACGGGCGTCGCGGGGGTCTTCGCCGCCGGCGGCGCCGTGCGGCCGCAGCGGATGGCGGTGCGTGCCGTCGCCGACGCGAGGGCCGCCGCCGCGTCGATCGACCAGCTCCTCGCGGGCGCGGCCGTCACCGGCGAGCCCAGGCCGTTCACGACCCGCGTCGGGCGGCTCCAGGACGGCGAGATCGACGCGTTCGTGGCCGAGGCGAGCCAGGGGCCGCGGGTCGAGCCGGGCGGCGACGGCTTCACGGAGGCCGAGGCGCGGGCCGAGGCCGCGCGCTGCCTCCACTGCGACTGCCGCAAGCCCGTGAGCTGCAAGCTGCGCCGCTACGCCGCGGCCTACGGCGCCAGCACCCGCCGCTTCAAGGCCGAGCGCCGCCGCTTCGAGCAGCACGCCCGGCATCCCGACGTCGTCTTCGAGCCGGGCAAGTGCATCGACTGCGGGCTGTGCATCCAGATCGCAGCGGCGGCGGGCGAGGCGCTGGGCCTCACGTTCATCGGCCGCGGCTTCGACGTGCGGGTCGGCGTGCCCTTTGGCGAGACGCTGGCCGAGGGCTTGGCGAAGGTGGCGCGGGAGTGCGCGGCGGCCTGCCCCACGGGGGCGCTGGCGCTGCGCGACGCTGAGGAGACGGGCCGGGCTTCGGAGGGAGCCTGAGATGGCGCGGCGACTCTGGATCGCACTGGCTGTGGTGTTGGGTGTGGGGACATTGGCCCGGGCCGCGGACTGGCCGCAGTGGCGCGGTCCGACGCGCGACGGCGTGGCGGCCGACGCGACGCTGCCGGCCCCGTGGCCGGAGTCGCTCGAGCGGCTGTGGCAGCTCGAGGTGGGCCTCGGCCACTCCTCGCCGGTCGTGGCAGGCGGCAAGCTGGTGCAGCACGCCCGCCAGGGCGACCGGGAGGTCGTCCAGTGCGTCGATGCGGCGAGCGGCAAGGTGCTCTGGCGCGACGCGCAGCCGGCCGGCCCCTTCGAGCCGCGGCCCGTCGCCCGCCGCCACGGCAAAGGCCCGTTTGCCACGCCCGCCGTCGCCGGCGGCAAGGCCTACGCGCTCGGCGTCTCCGGCGAGCTGACCTGCCTCGAGCTCGCCACGGGCAAGCGGCTCTGGCGCAGGACCTTCCAGGGCGACCACGGCAAGACCTATCCGGTCTGGGGCGCTGCCAGCTCGCCGCTGCTCGACGCGGGCCGCTGCATCCTCGCCGTCGGCACCGACAAGGACGGCGCCCTCGTCGCGCTCGACGCCGGGACGGGCAAGACCCTCTGGGCACTGAGCGACGACGGGCCGGCCTACGCCTCGCCCCTGGTCGCCGGGCTCGCCGGCAAGCGCCAGGTCGTCACCCTGACCCACAGCCGCGCCTGCGGGGTGGACGTCGAGGCGGGCACCCTGCTCTGGAAGATGCCCTTCAAGACCCGCCACGACATGAACATCATCACGCCCGTCATCCACGGCGACCTGGTCGTCTACTCCGGCTACCAGGAGCCCACCGTGGCCCTCCGTATCGCGGCGGATGGCGACAGGCTTGCGGTGAGCGAGGCCTGGCGCAACGAGACCGCCGCGATGTTCATGAGCTCGCCCGTCCGTCACGGGCAGCACCTCTACGGCCTCGCGCAGAAGGGCAAAGGCACGCTCGTGTGCATCGCGCTCGCCGACGGCGCGACCGCGTGGGAATCGCCCAAGGGGATGGGCGAGTACGCCTCGCTCGTCCGCGTCGGCGACAAGCTGCTCGTGCTCGCGACGAAGGGCGACCTGCTCGTCGTCGCGGCCGACCCGTCGGCCTGCAAGGAGCTCGGCCGCTCCCACCTGACCGACCGCCCCGTGTGGGCACACCTCGCCCTCGCCGGCGGCCGCATCTACGTGAAGGACAAGACGCACCTGGCCTGCTTCGCCCTGAGAGGTGAGTAGAGGGGCACGACGTGATCCGACCACTGAAGGTCTGGCTGCTGATCGCGGCGTCGGTCGTCGCCTGTTTCGCCGCGGCGGCCGAGACTCACCCGTGGCCGCAGTTCCACGGCCCGCGCCGCGACAACATGTCGACCGAGACCGGCCTGCTCGACCAGTGGCCCGAGGGCGGCCCCAAGCTCCTGTGGACCTTCCAGGGGCTCGGCCACGGCTTCTCGACCCTCGCCATCGCACACGGCCTCATCTACACCACGGGCAACATCGACGCCGATACGGTGATCACCGCCCTTACCCTCGACGGCAAGCTCGCCTGGCGGGCCACCAACGGTCCCGCCTACCGACGCCAGCACCGCGGCGCGCGCGGCACCCCCACCATCGACGGCGACCGCCTTTACCACGAGAACGCCGACGGCGACATCGCGTGCCTCGAGGCGAAGACGGGCAAGAGGATCTGGGGCCTGAGCATTCTCAAGAAGTTCGGCGGCAGCTCCATCCAGTGGGTCCTCGCCGAATCGGTTCTCATCGACGGCCGCAAGTTCATCTGCTATCCCGGCGGCACCGAGTTCACCATGGTCGCCCTCGACTAGACCAACGGCGAGACGATCTGGACCTGCAAGGGAGCGAAGCAGAAACCCGGCTACGCCTCACCCGTCGTCTTCGAATACAAGGGGCTGCGCCAGGTCTCCACCATGCTCGCCAAGAGCACCATTGGGGTGAACGCGGAGACGGGCGAGCTGCTCTGGCAGGTCCCCCACACCACGCCCTTCGACGAGCACATCTTCACGCCGAAGTTCCACGACGGCCACCTTTACTTCGCCACCGGCCACCGCGTGGGCAGCCGGTTGCTCAAGCTCAACGTCCAGGGCGACAAGTGCACGGTCGATCTCGTCTGGAGCACCGACCGCCTCGACAGCCACCACGGCGATGTCCTGCTCATCGACGGCTACCTCTACGGCTACGCCCACGGCAGGTACAAGTGGTGCTGGGAGTGCCTGGACTGGAAGACGGGCAAGCTCATGCACAGCGTCCGCACGCCGACCAAGGGCTCGGTGACCTTCGCCGACGGCCTCATTGTTGCGCGGAGCGAGAGGGGCCTCGTCGAGCTCATCAAGCCCACGCCCGAGCGCCGCGAGGTCATCAGCTCCTTCCAGCTCCCCAAGGGCGGCCGCGGCCCCACCTGGTCCCACCCCGTCGTCTGCGGCGGCCGCCTCTACCTCCGCCACAGCGACTTCCTCTACGTCTACGACATCAAGAGATGATGCGTGATGCGTGATGCGTGAGCCGAGCTGCGGCACCCCTCAGCCGATGACCGGCCCTCCGCCCCTCTGAGCCCCGAGCACCGACTGTCTGTCCTCTCATTCCTGCGCCCGGTAGAGGCCGAGGGCGCGGAGGGCGGGGGCCGCGCGGGACCGGCGGATCGTGAGGCGCACGCGACTCGCCGTCACGTCGGGGAAGCGGTCGAGCTTCTTGTGGCCGATCGTCGTGCCCCTGGCGAATGCCTTCCACGCCTCCCCGTCCCAGGCCTCGAGGACGTAGCTCTCGACCCGCTGGCCGAGCGCGATATGCTCCTGGATCATCGAGCGGTTGAAGGCCGTCGGCGCGCCGAGGTCCACTTCGAGGGTGGCGGTCGTCACGGCCTCGTCGGTGGTCCAGTAGGTGGCCCCGTCGCCGTCGAGCGCCTTGTCCGGGCCGTGCGCCTCGTCGCGGACGCTCGATGCATCGGCCTTCCTGCCGTGCGCGAGATTCGTCTTGAACGTGGCATCGACGGCGGCCCTCAGCTCGCGGAGGCGGCGGGCGTCGTTCTCGTGGATGAGGCCGCGGCGGTCGGGCGGCACGTTGAGCAGGAGCACGGAGTTGCGGCCCACGCTCTTGTAGTAGATGTCGAGCAGGTGGTCGAGCGACTTCACCCGGCCGTCCTGCTTCGCGTGGTAGAACCACCCGGGGCGGATCGACACGTCGCACTCGGCCGGGTACCACACCGGCTTCCCGCCGCGCTGCTGCACGCTCCACTCCGTCTCCCGCGCCACGCCGCTCTCGTTGCCGACCCACCGCACATCGGGGCCCGAGATGGCGATGACGGCGTTCGGCTGGAGCTTGCGGATCAGGGCATAGTAGCTCGCCCAGTCGTAGACCTGCCGCCGACCGTTCGGCCCCTCGCCGCAGGCGCCGTCGAACCACACCTCCGTGATCTTCCCATAGTGGCTGAGCAGCTCGGTGAGCTGGTTCCTGAAGTGCTGGTTGTAGACGGGCGAGTTGCCATACTGCGGATGATTGCGGTCCCACGGCGAGAGGTAGACGCCGAGCTTCAGGCCCGCCTCGCGGCAGGCGTCGGCCAGCTCGCGCACCACGTCGCCCTTGCCGTCCCGCCACGGGCTGTTCTTCACCGAGTGCTCCGTGTACTTGCTCGGCCACAGGCAGAAGCCGTCGTGGTGCTTCGCCGTCAGGATCACCAGCTTCATCCCCGCGTCCTTGAACACGCGGCACCACTGGCGGGCGTCGAGCGCCGTCGGGTGGAAGAGCTTGGGGTCCTCCTTGCCCGTGCCCCACTCGCGGTTGGTGAAGGTGTTGATGCCGAAGTGGACGAAGGCGATGAACTCGAGTTCCTGCCAGGCGAGCTGCTGCGGGGTGGGTCGGACATCGAGGCTGGCGCGGCGCTGGCGTTCCCGCTCGCGCTTTAGGCTCTCGGGGAGCTGGTCCTCGGGCACGGCGTCCATCAGGTCAACGAACTTCTTTGCCTTGGCGGCCATGTCGGCGAGGTCGTAGAGCGTCCTGCCGCCGTCCACGATGCGCGGCTCGCCCCAGCAGGCGTAGTGCTCGCCCAGCGAATCCACCGCCAGCTCGAGCGTCGTCGCCTTGCCCGCCAGCGCCTTCAGATCGACGCGGACCGCCTTCCAGGTGCCCTCCTTGTAGAACTCGCTCCAGACCTCCTTCCCGGCCGCGAAGACGCGGTAGATGACGCCCTTGTCGGAGCCGTGGCCGTCGAGGATGCCGATGGCGAAGGTCAGCGCGGGGGCCTTGGCGTCGTTCAGGTGAATATCGAACTGCCCGACGACGCGGCCCTTCGCCCCCTTCCACGGCGGATGGGCGAAGATCGCCTTTTTCTCCACGCCGCCGCATTTCGCCTTCGGGCGCAGCGCGAACTGCGCCCCATGCCCGATCGCCTCCCGCCGCGCGCCGGCGTCCGACTGGCGC
>CBFDBL010000444.1:0-5758 GCA_965603035.1 uncultured bacterium | reverse complement strand
GCCGCAGATGGTGGCGCGCTTGCGCTGGATGTAGCCCCACCAGCCCTTCATGTCGCGCTTCTCGGCGAAGGCGATGGCGCCCTTGTCGAGCTGCTCGATGTTCTCGCGCACCTTGCTGGTGAAGGGAGCGAAGCCGAAGCCGCGGCCGTAGTGGGTGAAGTCGCAGCTCCCCACCACGAGCGTGCGATCGTCGGTCACCTTGGCCAGCTCCGCCGCCATGGCCGTGAAGGTCGCCTCGTCGCCCTCGCCCACGACGATCGGCACCAGCCGGAACTCCCCGACCGCGCGCTGGAGGAACGGGAGCTGCACCTCGAGCGAGTGCTCCCGCCTGTGCACCAAGGGACGCGAGGCGAACAGCTCGCTCTCGAGCAGCAGCCGGCAGGCGTCCTTGTCGAGTGGGACGTCGCCGAGCGGGGTCTTGTAGGCGTCGACCTGGAGGATCGAGCCGCCGCGGAAGCGCGGCCCGCGGTGGTTCACGGCGAGGACGATCACCCGCTGGAAGGACTTGCCCTTGACGGCCGCATAGGCCACGCCGGCGCAGCGGCCCGAGTAGGCGTAGCCGGCGTGCGGCGCGATCAGCGCGATGGCCTTGCCCTCCAGCCCCTTCGCCTTCGGGGCGCCCACCTTCAGGAAGTGGTCCACCTGCTCGGCCAGGCGCCCGGCGTCGCCCGTGTAGAACTGCCCGGCCACCACCGGGTAGCGCACCCGGTTCGCCGCCTCGCCGCACGAGCAGGCCGTGACGAGTATCCCTGCCAGGCCCAGCGGGCCCAACGCCGCGTGCAACCGTGCCATGGGGCTTCCCCCTCGACCAATCTGCGCGGGACCATCCACTCGCGCCCATTCTACACCGCGCGGCACACCCGGTTCAACACCCTGCGCGCCGAGCCCGGCCCCGCGCTACCCCGCGAGGATGCGCTCCATGAAGAGCCGGACGAAGGCCTCCGCGTCCACGCCCACACACACGGCCGCATTCGGCTCGTCGCTCGGGCGCCCGACGGTGAAGCCGCGGGTGAACTCGCCGCGCGTCTCGACCTGCACCCGCCGCGGCTGCGTCGTCACCAGCTCGGGCCGGAAGGCGACCGCAACGGCCAGCGGGTCGTGCAGCACGGGGCAGCGGGCCTTGCGCTCGCCGTCGGCCGAGCCGGCCCAGCCGCCGAGCATGGCGTCGAGCAGCCGGGTGCGCGGCGTGCCCTTCGCCGCGAGGGCGTCGACGTCGGCGGGGCTCATGCGGCACTGGAGGGTCACGTCGAGGCCGACCAGGGTGAGCGGGATGCCCGACTCGAGGCAGATGCGCGCGGCCTCGGGGTCGCAGGCGATGTTCCACTCGGCCCGCTGCTCGCCGCCGACGCCTCCCATGGCGATGAGCCGCGCGCGCTGGGCCAGGGCTGGGTCGCGCAGGAGGGCGACAGCGACGTTGGTCATGGCGCCGATCGTGAGGATCGTGAGCCGGCCACCTGCCTCGTCGGCGGCGCGGAGAATGAGCTCGTCGGCGGCGAGCGGCGAGGGCTCGGGCAGGGTCTCGGCGTCGTCGAGTGCGACGGCCTGGCTCGGCACGTGGTCGGGCGCTGGGGCGAGCAGCGGCTTGCCGCGCCCGGTGGCGACGGGCACGTCGTCGCGGCCGAAGGTGGCGAGCAGCTTGAGGGCGAGCCGCGTGCGGACGTCCACGCGCCCGAACACGGTGGTGACGGCGCGGAGGTCGAGCTCGGGCGAGCCGAGCGCGAAGGCGAGCGCCAGCGCGTCGTCGATGTCGTCGCCGATGTCGGTGTCGAGCACGATCGGTGTGGGCGGGGCCGTCATCGCTGCGTCCTCGCGTTCGCTGGAGGGGTGGAGCCCGGGCCGCGTTGGGGGCGTGCTGCGGGAGCCCGTCGCGGGGCCCTCATCTCCTGGGGTTGCGGGTCGCGGCTCACCCATCCCGGAGGATGGCCTCGGCGGCGTCGAGGATGGAGTCGCTGCTGGCGAGCCGCCCGGGGCCTGTCTCGCCGCAGGCGAGCCAGCCCTCCTCGGGCCCGACGAAGCGGTAGCCGAACTGCCTGAGCCGCTGGACGTTGGCCTGGACGATGGGGTGGGCCCACATGCGGTGGTTCATGGCGGGAGCGAGGAGGACGGGGCATTCGAGGCTGATGAGGGTGGTGGTGAGCGGGCCGTCGGCGATGCCTGCGGCCAGCTTGCCCAGGAGGTCGGCGGTGGCGGGCGCGACGATGGCGAGCTGTGCCCTCTGGGCGAGCGCGACGTGCTCGGCCTCGTAGCTCTCGGGCCGCTCGAAGAGGTCGGTGACGACGGGCCGCGCGGTCAGGGTGGCGAAGGTGAGCGGCTGGACGAAGCGCGCGGCGTTCGCCGTCATGACCACGGTGACGCCGGCGCCGCGCTGGCGCAGCGACGAGACGAGCGCGGCGACCTTGTAGACGGCGATGCCGCCGGCGACGCCGACAACGATCTCGCGGCCGTGGAGGGGGTCGGTGGACACGGCGGGGCCTCGCTGGCTACTCCTCCTGGACAACCTCGCCGTCCTCGGCTCCCTCGGCGGGTGCGGGGAGTCGCTGAACGAGGCGGATGAGGTCGTGATCGACCTCGTCGAGCACATTGTAGAGCATGTTGTCGTGCTCGGCCTCGACGAGGGGCTGGGAGCCGCGGTTGATCTCGATGAGTCGCTTCATCACGAGGGAGGCAAGCTTGAATCGGCCCCCGACCTTGCGGGCCAGTTGATCGATCTTGGCCTCATCCATCGAGTGGGTGCCTCCTGTCCTTGAGCCTTCGTGCCGTGGCGATGATGTCGCAGACCTCGGCCACGGCGTGGTCGAGGTCGTCGTTGAGGACGCAGTGATCATAGTGCTCCTTGTACTCACGCTCGATCCCAGCGGTGCGCAGCCGCGCGTCCACCTCCGCCTCCCCCTCGCTGCCGCGGGCCGCCAGGCGCGCCCGCAGCGACGCGTCGGGCGCGTCGAGGAAGATGAACAGCGACCCCGGCCGCCGCTCCTTCACCTGCATGGCGCCCTGCACGTCGATGACCAGCAGCCGGCTCTCCCCCGCCGCGGTCGCGCGCTCCACGGGGCCCCGCGGCGTGCCGTAGAGATGCTCGTGCACCCGCGCGTGCTCGAGGAACTCCCCGCGGGCGATCCGCGCCTCGAAGGCCTCCTCGCTCACGAACAGGTAGTCCCGCCCCTCCACCTCGCCCTCGCGCGGCGCCCGCGTCGTCGCCGACACGCTGCGCCGCAGACCCAGCCGCTCGCACACCCGCGCGCCCACCGCCGTCTTCCCGACCCCGGCGGGCCCGGACAGCACGACGAGCAGGCCGGGCGCCCTCGTCGCCTCCCTGTCGTCTCGGGCCGCCGGCGCCTCATTCGATGTTCGCCACCTGCTCACGGATCTTGTCCACCTCGCCCCGCAGGTCCACGATCTCTGCCGAGAGTGCGACGTCGGCCACCTTCGACCCCATCGTGTTCACCTCCCGGTGCATCTCCTGCGCCAGGAACTCCAGGCGCCGGCCGACCGCCTCGTCGCGGTCGAGCGCCTCGCGGAACTGCTCGATGTGCGAGCGGAGCCGCGCGACCTCCTCGCAGACGCTCGAGCGCTCGGCGTAGATGGCGATCTCGCGGGCCAGGTCCTGCGGGCTCGCGACGATGTCGGTGCCCTGGAGCAGGCGGTTCACCCGCTCGGCGAGCCGCTCGGCGTAGTGCTGCTGGGCGACGCCGTGCCCTGCCTCGACCCGCGCGATGGCGGCCTCGATGGCAGCGGCGTGGGCCAGCAGCTCGTCGCGCAGTTGCGCGCCCTCGGCCACGCGCATGCCGTCGAGCTCCTCGAGCGCCGCGTCCAGCGTGGCGGCGACGGCCGACGCCAGCGACGCGACCTCCTCCTCGGCCATTGCCTCGGGCTCGAGCACCCCCGGCAGCGCCGAGAGCGCCGCCGCGTTCAGCGCCACCCCGATGCCCAGCTCCTCGCCCACCTCCCGCAGCCGGGCCACGTAGCTCCGCAAGGCGTCGGCGTTGATCGGCCGGGCCGCCCGCGCGCCCGTCGACTCCACGCGCACGTACAGGTCCACCGTGCCCCGGCGGACGCGCCGGCCCACCCGCTTCACGAACTGATGCTCGGTCGCGGCAAACTCACTGGGCACGTGGGGCACGACCCTCAGAAAGCGGCCGTTGACCGCTCGCAGCTCGACCACTACGGCGCGCCCTTCGCCGTCCCAGCGCGCCTGACCGTATCCCGTCATGCTTCGAGTCACGGCGTCCCCCGTGGCTCGGCAGGGTCGGCGGTCGTGGCGCCGGTGCGCGTCGCGGGCTCGGTGCCCGGCTCGGCGGCGTCGGCGCCGGTCGTGGGCTTGGGGTCCGCGGCGGTCGCTGGCTTGGCGGCGTCGGCCGCTGTGGAGGGCGCTGCGTCTGTCGCGGTGCCTGGCTCGACGGAGGTCGCAACGGCCTTGGAGCTGCGCTTGGCCTCCTTGAGCTTAAAGGCGCTGTCGTCGCGGCTCATGATGCCCATGAGGATGGCCGTGATGAAGAAGACGGCGGCCATGCCTCCCGTGATCTTCGGCAGGCCGCTCTTCGGGCCAAGGGCGGACTCCGCGCCCCCGCCCCCGCCGAGCATGCCCGACAGGCCGCCCCCGCGGCCCGACTGGAGCAGCACGATCAGCACCAGCAGGAGCGCGTCGGCGACCAGGATGACCCACAGCAGCGTGATCATGACTGCCTTCAAGCGCCACTCTCCTTGACCTTGACCTGTGCGGCCCTCAGGCACGCACGATGGCGACGAAATCCTCGACCGTCAGGCTCGCACCGCCCACCAGCCCGCCGTCGATGTCGGGCTCGGACATCAGCGCGTTCGCGTTCCCGGGCTTCACGCTCCCCCCGTAGAGGATGCGCGTGCTCTCCCCGACCGAGGCGCCGAACCGGTCGGCCAGCAGCGCGCGGATCGCCCTGTGCATGTCGTTCGCCTGCTGCGGCGTCGCCGTGCGCCCCGTGCCGATGGCCCACACGGGCTCGTAGGCGATGGTGATCCGCGCCATGTCCTCGGCCGTCATGCCTGCGAGTCCGCCGGCGAGCTGCCCGCCCACGACGGCCTCGGCCTGCCCGGCCTCGCGCTGCTCGAGGTGCTCGCCGCAGCACAGGATCGGCCCCAGGCCCGCGCCCAGCGCGGCCCGCAGCTTCGCGTTCAAGAACTCGTCGGTCTCGCCGAACAGGTCGCGTCGCTCGCTGTGGCCGACGATCGCCATCGAGCAGCCGACGCTGACGAGCATGGGCGCCGACATCTCGCCGGTGAAGGCCCCCTTCGGCTCGGGGTGCACGTTCTGGGCGCCCACGGCGATGGTCGAGCCTTCGAGCGTGTCGCACACGTCGGCGAGGAAGGCCGCAGGCGGGAACACCGCGAGGTCCACGTCGCCCGGCTCGGCCAGCTCGCGCTTGAGCCCGGCCGCCAGTTGGATCGCGCCCTTGAGGTCCAGGTTCATCTTCCAGTTGCCGGCCATCAGTAGCCTGCGCATGTCTGCTCCCTGGCTCGTGGGCCCTCGCGGCCGCTAGTCGATCGTCACGGTGTGGCGGGCGACCGGGTAGGAGCCAAGGATCTGGAGGTAGTTGCAGACCTCCTGGACCTGCCGGAGGGTCTCCTCGACCTTCTCGTCGTTGCGATGTCCCTCGAAGTCGATGAAGAAGTAGTATTCCCAGGGGTTGCGCTTCGAGGGTCGTGACTCGATGCGCGTCAGGTTGAGGCGGTTCTCCCGGAAGGGCTCGAGCATCCGCCGGCGGCGGCACATGGTCCACACCTCCCTCAT
>CBFDBL010000443.1:0-5766 GCA_965603035.1 uncultured bacterium | reverse complement strand
CGGGCCTCCCCCTCGAGATCGGCGCGCCCTACGCCGACGCCGCCCTCGTGGCGTCGCGCGGCAAGATCCTGCGCGCCTACCAGGAGACCGGCTACCCCGAGGCCCGCTGCCGCGCCGACCGCCGGCTCACCCCCCAGGGCGACGGCTACCTCGTCCGCTTCGAGATCGACGAGGGCGAGAGGATCACCATCAACATGGTCCGCACCAGCGGACACCCCAGGACCCGCCGCGACGTGATCCTGCGCGAGCTCGAGCTCGAGCCCGGCATGGTCTACGACGTCCGCAAGCTCGACCGCAGCCAGCGCGGCCTCGAGCGACTCCAGTACTTCGACGAGATCACCCTCAAGCTCACCCCCGCCGAGCCCCCCGCCCCCGGCGAGCGCGACCTGCTCGTGGACGTCACCGAGACCGAGACCGGCTACTTCCGCTTCGGCCTCGGCTTCTCCTCCGCCATGGCCTTCATCGGCGCCATCGAGCTCACCCAGCGCAACTTCGACTACCGCGACAGCCCCAGGGACTGGAGCGACCTGGTCAGCGGCAACGCCTACGTCGGCGCCGGCCAGTTCTTCCGCGTCGCCCTCTACCCGGGCACCCGCTACAGCACCTACCTCGTCCAGTACGAGAACCCCTACTGGGCGGGCCTCAACCAGAGCGCAGGGTGGAGCGTCTACTACCGGACCTACGACTACGACACGTGGCTCCAGCGCCGGATCGGCGTCCGCGTCACCCGCGGCATCCGCAAGTACAAGGGCGACCCCGACACCGACGTGGTCTTCCACGCCCGCGTCGAAGTCGTCTCGATCTTCGACGTCGACGAGGACGACGCGCCCGACGACGCCGACGACGACGAGGGCACCCACCCGCTGCTCGGCGTCGGCGTGACCGTGCGGCGCGACCGCACCGACCGCCGCACCCTGCCCACCACCGGCTACAAGTGGGAGGGCGGCCCCGAGCTCGTCGTGCCCTACGGCCTGAAGTTCGGCGTCGGCGGCACCCGCTACTGGCAGGTCGGCCAGCGGCCCAGGGGCCACGAGCGGGTCTTCTCGCTCCGCGGGCAGGCCGACTACGCCGCCGGCTCGTTCCCCATCTTCGAGCGCTACTACGCCGGCGCCCCGCTCATCCGAGGCTTCGAGTACCGCGGCGCAGGCCCCCACGACAACGACGAGCCCGAGGGCGGCAAGTACCGCCTCGTCGCCAGCGCCCAGTACCGCTACCCGCTCATCGCCGACCGCCTCTACTCCGTCCTCTTCGTCGACACAGGGACCGTGACCAAGGACTTCTCGGTCTTCGGCGACCCGCGGCTCGCCGTCGGCCTCGGCTTCCGACTCATCGTGCCGCAGATCTCGCGCGCCCCGCTCAGCCTCGACATCGGCGTCCCCGTCCTCAAGGTCAGCGACGACGATACCGAGATGCTCTACTTCTCCGTCAGCTTCGACCGCTAGGCCGCAGGAGCCCGCCCCATGCGACGCACTCTCTTCGCCGCCGCCCTCGCCCTCGCCGCCACCGGCCTCGCCGGCCAGCCCCAGCTCGCCGACCTCGCCAGGGAGGTGGCCGAGCTCCGCCAGCAGCTCGCCGAGGCCCGCCGCAGCGGCGGCCTCAAGATCGGCTTCGTCGACATCGTCCGCGTGTTCGACGAGCTCGACCAGAAGATCGACATGGACGCCGAGCTGCGCCAGCGCGAGGGACGCCGCGAGACCGAGCTCCGCGAGCTCGCCAAGCACATCCGCGACCTCACCGAGGCCCTCAAGCTCCTCCGCGAGGGCTCCGCCGAGTACAAGAAGAACAGCCAGGAGCTCGAG
Organism: uncultured bacterium; assembly: GCA_965603035.1. Lineage (GTDB taxonomy): Bacteria > Planctomycetota > PUPC01 > DSUN01 > DSUN01 > CAZDNN01. Next base: position 3,967 of record CBFDBL010000443.1, on the reverse strand, counting down.
GAGACCAAGAGCGAGTTCCGCTCCCGCCGCGAGGCCACCGAGGACCAGCTCTACAACAAGCTCTTCGACCTCACCCTCACCATCTACAAGAAGATCCGCGACGAGGTCCGCGACGTCGCCCGCGAGAGCGGCTACGACCTCGTCCTCCGCGTCCGCGACCCCGACATCGCCAACTTCGACCGCGCCCTCAGGCCACGCCACAAGTACCTCGAGCTCAACCGCCGCATCGAGTACCACGACGTCTTCTTCCACAAGCCCGCCAGCGACTTCAGCGACGTCGTTATCCGCCGCCTCAACGAGAAGTACCAGCGCGAGAAGGACGAGCGCAAGAAGACAGGGCCCCCCGGCCCCAAGCCCCAGCCATAGCCCCGTCGGAGCGCCCTGCCGTGGAAGCCACCCTCGCACAGCTCGCCGACCTCACCGGCGCCACCGTCCGCGGCGACCCCGCGACGGCCCTCCGCAACGCGGCCGGCATCCAGCACGCCCGCGCCGGCGAGATCGCCCTGCTCGCCAGCCGCAAGTTCGGCCGCTTCCTCGCTTCCACCGCCGCCTCCGCGCTCGTCGTGCCCAGCGACTTCGACCCGGGCCTCACCACCCTGCCGCTCCTGCTCGCCGACGACCCCGTCGCCGCGTTCGAGGCCGTCGTCGCCCACCTGTGCCCGCCGCCGCCGGCGCCCGAGCCCGGCGTACACCCGACGGCCGTCGTCGCCGACGACGCCGCGCTCGGCGAGGGGGTGTCGATCGGCGCCCATTGCGTGGTGGAAGCCGGCGCGGCGATCGGCCCCCACACGGTGCTGCGGCCGCTGGCCTACGTGGGCCGCGAGGCGCGCCTCGGCGCCCACTGCCTGCTCCACCCCCACGCCGCGGTGCTCGAGCGCTGCGTCGTGGGCGACCGCGTGGTGCTCCACAGCGGTGTCGTCGTCGGCGCCGACGGCTACGGCTACGAGCTTCGGGACGGGGCGCACGCCAAGATCCCCCAGCGCGGGATCGTCGAGCTCGGCGACGACGTGGAGATCGGGGCCAACGCGACGGTGGACCGCGCGCGCTTCGGCCGCACCGTCATCGGCGACGGCACCAAGATCGACAACCTCGCCATGGTCGCCCACAACGTCGTCGTCGGGCCCCACTGCCTGCTCGTCTCGCAGTGCGGCATCGCCGGCAGCACCACCCTCGGCCACCACGTCACCCTCGCCGCCCAGGCCGGCCTGGTCGGGCACATCCAGATCGGCGACGGCGCCGTCGTCACCGCACAGAGCGGCGTCACCAACAGCGTGCCCGCCGGCCAGGTCGTCTTCGGCAGCCCCGCACAGGACATCCGCAAGGAGCGCCGCAGCGCCGTCCTCCACCAGAAGCTCCCCGAGCTCCTCGCACAGCTCCGCGCGCTCCAGCGCACCGTCGAACACCTCTCGCGGAAGGTCGCCCAACTTGAGAGCCCGACAGACCACCCTCCAGCAGCCGGCTGAGCGCCAGGGCATCGGCATCAACACGGCCCGGCCCGTCACCCTGCGGCTGCGGCCCGCCCCGCCCGACAGCGGCCTGGTCTTCGTCCGCACCGACCTGCCCGGCGCGCCGCGCATCCCCGCCACCTACGACCACGTGGCGCCCAAGCCGCGCCGCACCGTGCTCCGCAGCGGCGAGGCCGAGGTCGAGATGATCGAGCACCTGCTCGCCGCGGTCAGCGCCTTCGGCATCGACAACCTCGCCGCCGAGCTCGACGCGCCCGAGGTGCCCATCGGCGACGGCAGCGCCAGGCTCTTCGCCGAGATGCTCCTCGAGGCAGGCTCCGCCGAGCAGGACGAGCCGCGCCGCCTCCTCTCGCTGCGCAAGCCCATCACCGTCACCGAGGGCGCCGGCACCCTCGTCGCCCTGCCGGCCGGCGAGGGCCTCCACATCTCCTACACCCTCGACTTCGACGACATCGACATCCCGCCCCAGCACTACGAGACGGCGATCACGCGGGAGCGCTTCGTCGAGGAGATCGCGCCGGCCCGCACCTTCGTGCGCGAGAGCCAGGCCAGGGAGCTGCTGGCCAGCGGCCTCGGCAAGGCCGCCACCGCCGCCCTCGTGGTCGTCATCCGCGACGACGGCAGCATCCTCGACAACGAGCTCCGCTTCCCCGACGAGCCCGCGCGCCACAAGGTGCTCGACCTGCTCGGCGACCTGCGCCTCGCCGGCCCCGGCCTCATGGCACGCGTGCTCGCCGTCAAGAGCGGCCACGCCGCCAACCTCCAGCTCGTCGAGCGGATCCGACGCGACGCCGCCCCGCCCGACGCCGTCACCCTCGACATCCGCGACATCCTGAGCGTCGTGCCCCACCGCTACCCCTTCCTGCTCGTCGACCGCGTCGTCCGCATCGAGCCGGGCACCCGCGCCACGGCCATTAAGAACGTGACGATCAACGAGCCCTTCTTCCAGGGGCACTTCCCCGGCCGCCCCCTGATGCCCGGGGTGCTCATCGTCGAGTGCATGGCCCAGGCCAGCGGCCTGCTGCTCTACCAGCGGTGCGCCGACGCCAACGCCATCGCGCAACTCACGTGCGTGGACGGCGCGCGCTTCCGCAGGCCCGTGGTGCCTGGCGACCAGTTGCGGGTCGAGGTCGAGGCCGTCCGCATGGGCTCGCGGGTCTGCAAGGTCGCCGCCAGGGCCACCGTCGATGGCGAGCTCGCCGCCGAGGCCGTCATCACCTTCATGCTCGTCGAGACCCCGCCCAGCGATTGAGGCTTCACCCGTATGGCCAGAAACATCCACCCCACCGCCGTCGTCAGCCCCAAGGCACAGCTCCCCGACGACGTCGAGATCGGGCCCCACGCCGTCATCGACGGCCACGTCGCCATCGGCGACGGCTGCATCATCCACGCAGGCACCCTCATCACCGGCCACACCACCATCGGCACGGGCAACACCATCGGCCCCTACGCCTCGCTCGGCACCCCCCCGCAGGACCTCGGCTACGACGGCGAGCCCACCCGCCTCGTCATCGGCGACGACAACGTCATCCGCGAGTTCTGCACGATGAACACCGCCTCCACCAAGCAGGACTGCGAGACGCGGGTCGGCAGCCGCAACTTCATCATGGAGTACTGCCACGTCGCCCACGACTGCGAGGTCGGCAACGAGATCGTCATGGCCAACTGGGTCGGGCTCAGCGGCCACTGCAAGATCGAGGACAAGGTCTGGTTCGGCGGCATGGTCGGCATGCACCAGTTCGTCACCGTCGGCGCCTACGCCTTCATCGGCGGCCAGACCGGCATGCGCGCCGACTGCCCGCCCTTCATGATCAGCGAGGGCCGGCCCGCGCGCGTCGTCGGCGTCAACACCATCGGGCTCAAGCGCCGCGGCTTCGCCAGGGACGCCATCGACGCCCTCCGCCAGGCCCAGCGCCTCATCTGGCGCTCACACCTCACCATCTCGCAGGCCGTCGACCAGCTCGCCGAGGACTACGATGGCCTGACCGACGAGGTGAAGTACCTCGTGGACTTCCTCCGCGCCACCCACGCCGGCCGCCAGGGCCGCGCGCGCGAGGTCCTCCGCCACAAGTAGCGCCCCCTCCCGCGTCCGCCATTGCCGCTTGCCCCCTCCCCCGCTTCCCAGACACGGAAGTCGAGCCGATGAGCAAGCGCCTGCGCGTCGCGGTCGTCGGTGCCGGCCACCTCGGCCGCCACCACGCCCGCCTCTACGCCGCGATCCCCCACGCCGACCTCGTCGCCGTAGCCGACGTGGACCCCGCGCGCGCCAGGCAGGTCGGCGAGGCCTACGGCGCGCGGCCTCTCACCGACTACCGCGAGCTGCTCGACGAGGTCGATGCCGTCAGCATCGCCGTCCCGACCGAGGCCCACTTCCGCGTGGCGCGCGACTTCATCGACCACGGCCGGGCCGTGCTGATCGAGAAGCCCTTCACCCGCTCGCTCGACGAGGCCGACGCGCTGCTCGCCCTCGCCGAGCAGCGCCGCGCGCCCATCCAGGTCGG
>CBFDBL010000442.1:0-5772 GCA_965603035.1 uncultured bacterium | reverse complement strand
GCCTGGCATGTCGTTGTGGCGTCCACGACAAAACCTGGTGAGAAATGCGGGCTAGAGAGGAAGAGCCCGGGGAAGTGCCGGATCACGGGTCGCTCCGGCCGCATTCGGCGAGGTTGACACGGGGCGAAGCCGGCGCGAAGATGAGGCCAGCAGGCGGACTCCGATGACCCACGAAGCCCAGCCCAGGACCCAGGCGTCCCGCGCGCCGCTGATCGCCGTGTGCGTTGCCGCGACGGTCTATGCCGTCACGTTCTCGGCGATGGGCATCCTCCAGTACCGCGCGGGCAATATCACCTATATCGATACGGCGAACTTCGAGGAGATGCTCTGGCGCACACTCCACGGCAAGGTGCTCCTGAGCAGCCAGTGGCCCTACACGTTCCTCGGCCGCCACGTGCAGTTCGTACACCTCTTCCTGCTGCCGATCTACGTCGTCTACCCCGATCTGCGGACGCTGATGGTGTGCCAGACGCTCGGGCTGGCGGCGGGGGCGTTCCCCGTCTACGCGCTGGCGTCCCACGTGCTGAGGGAGCGGTGGAGCGGCGCGGCGCTGGCGGTGGCCTATCTGCTCTACACGCCGATGCAGATGCTCAACCTCGAGGGCGGCGGGGCGTACAACACCTTCCGCCCGATCACCTTCGCCGTCCCATTGCTGCTCGCGGCGTTCTACTTCCTGGTGCGGGGCAGGCTCGTGCTCTTCTCGGTGTTCGCGGCGCTGACGCTGACGTGCAAGCAGGAGCTCGGGCTGATCCTGGTGATGGTGGGCCTCTACGCCGCGGTGTTCCACAAGCGGCGGGTCTTCGGGCCCGTGTGGTCGGCGGTGGGGCTCGTGTGGTTCATCGTGTCGGTATGGGTGGTCATGAAGGGCATCCGGGGCGGGGAGCCGTCGCACACGATCGGCTACTACTCGCACCTGGGGGGCTCGTGGGGCGAGGTGCTCGCCACGGTGTTCCTCCACCCCGTGCGCACGGTCGGGCTGCTGGTGATGCCGCAGAAGCTCGAGCTGTTCCAGATCCTGTTCCTGCCCGTGGGGTTCCTGTGCCTGCTGAGCCCGGCGACGCTGGCGCTGGCGCTGCCGACGTTCGGGCTGTGCCTGCTGAGCAACCGCGAGGCGATGTGGATGCCGTGGTTCCACTATCACGCGCCGATCGTGCCCTTCGTGTTCGTCGCGACGGTCTACGGTCTGCGGAACCTGGTGCGGCTGGTGCGGCGCGCGGGCGGCGGGGGCGAGGCGACGGCGCGGCGGGTGACCCTGGGGGCGAGTGCGGCGGTGGTGGTGTGCTCGCTGGCGACGAACTGCATCTACTCGCGGTCGCCGCTGTCGTTCCGCTTCTACGATCCGCGGTCGCCGGCCTACTACGGCGACCTGTACGTGGAGACGCCGCGGGCGCGGCGGTTCGCCGAGGTCGTGCGGCGGGTGCCTCGCGACGGGGTGGTGTCGGCGTCGCTGTTCCTGGCCACCTACTTCACCCATCACGCGGGGGTGCTGCCGTTCCCAGGCGGGCTGGAGGCGGGTCACTGGCGGCCGGCGACGCATGTGGTGCTTGACCTCGACGAGCGATGGCTGTTTAATCAGGAGGAGCAGCGGAGGCAGTACGCACAGCTCCAGGCCAGCGATGCCTTCGAGCGCGTGCCGGCGCCCGAGGGCTTCGCGATCTTCCGACGCGTGAAGGCCGCCCATGGACCCTGAGTCGTCCCCGCAAGACCGCCGGGTGATCATCCGCACGGTGAGGCTCAAGAAGCACTACGTGATGAAGGGCGTGGTGACGGAGGCCCTCCGGGGCGTGGCCGTGGAGATCTACCAGGGCGAGTTCATCTCGGTCATGGGGCCGTCGGGCTCGGGCAAGACGACGTTCTTCAACATGGTCGGCGGGCTCGACAGCCCGACGAGCGGGCGGGTGTTCATCGACGAGGTGGACGTGGCGCAGCTCACGGCGATCGAGCTGGCGTTCCTGCGCTGCCGCAAGATCGGCTACATCTTCCAGGAATACAACCTCATCCAGTATATGACGGCGCTCGAGAACGTGACGACGCCCATGGCCTTCGGCGGGGTGCCGCCCGACGCGGCGCGCCGGCGAGGGATGGGGCTGCTGGAGCTGGTGGGGCTGGGCGACCGCTGGTCCCACCGGCCCATCGAGATGTCGGGCGGGCAGCAGCAGCGGGTGGCGATCGCGCGCTCGATGGCCAACGAGCCCAGCGTCCTGCTCTGCGACGAGCCGACCGCCAACCTCGACCTCCACACCGGCCGCGAGATCCTCGAGATCCTCCGACGCCTCAACGGCGAGCGCGGCGTCACCATCATCTGCGCCACCCACGACCACAGGATGCTCGACATCTGCGACCGCCTCATGTGGATCCGCGACGGCCGCATCGAGCGCATCGCGCGCCGCGACGAGGTCCACATCGAGGTCGGCTCCATCGCAGGCGAAGAGTGAGGGGATGGAGCCACGAATGCACACGAATGGGCGCGAATGACCAGGAGCCAGACAACGCAGGCATTGCTCCTCCTCCCGACGCTGGAGCATCGGTCCCGCGCACCCCGACGCAATCGCATCGGGACGGGGGCCCGGGGGCTTCGTCCTATCCGTCCCATGGGTCCTATCGGTCCCATCGCTGCCGCCCTTGCGCTCACCTTCGCCGCCTTCAGCTCAGGCGCCGAAAGCCCGTTCCTCGCCGATTGCAGGGCGCTGACGCAGGCGCCGCACCGGCTGAGCGGGACGCCCGAGTACCGGGCTGCGGCCGACCACGTGGAGCGGCGGCTCCGCGAGATCGGGGTGGACCGCCTGCTGGCCCAGGAGTTCGCGAGCGTGCAGACGCAGGTCGAGCGCTGCGCCCTGGAGACGGGCGGCAGGACCCTTCGCCTGCTGCCGATGCGGCCGAACGGCATCGTGCCGCCTGTGAGCCCTGCCGAGGGCATCCGGGGCAGGCTGCTCGACGCGGGCGCGGGCGGCCTGGCCGACTTCGGGGAGCGGTCGCCGCGGGGCCGGATCGTGGTGCTCGACTACAACTGCCAGCGCGGCTGGCTGCGGGCCTTCCGGCTGGGTGCGAAGGCCGTGGTGTTCGTCGCCAGCGGCCGCGCGGAGTCCTGGCACGCCCACTACACCCACGCCAACGCCAACCTGCCGCGCTTCTACTACAGCGGCCCGCGGGCCGACCTGCCCGATGGCGCCGAGGCCACCGTGCACAGCCAGGTCGTCTGGCGGGCGGCCACGGGGCGCAACATCATCGCCTTCCTCGAGGGCACCGAGCCGGTCTTCCACCAGGAGAAGGCGGAGGCCATCGTCGTCGCGGCAAACCTCGACAGCTTCGGCGAGGTGCCGCGCCTGGCGCCCGGCGCGCGCAGCGCGGCGAGCTGCGCGGCGCTCCTGATGCTCGCCGAGCACCTGGCCAAGCACCGCCCCCGCCGCCACGTGGTCGTCGCCTTCCTCGACAACCAGGCACGCGGCCACGCCGGCTGCGCCGCCTTCTACCGCGCCCTCGAGAAGGACGAGACGATCGTCCGACTCGACACCCGCCAGGAGTACCTCGACAACGAGACCGAGTTCCTCGACGCCCTGGCCGAGCTGCTCGGCAAGGACGACACGCTCGCGCACGACTCGCCGGTGCGCCGCGAGCTGGTGACCCGCCTTCAGCGCCAGGCCATCGGCCGCGCCGACCGGGTCCGCACGGCCATGGCCCTGCTGCGCACGCGCCGGGCCGAGCTCGACGACGCGCCGGCGCGCGCCCGGCTCGACGCCCAGCTCGACCAGTGGCAGGCCAGGCGCGACCGCTGGAACCGCCTGCTGCGCGCGCTCACCCGCGGGACCGAGACCGGCGGGGTCGAGGCCGAGCTGCACACGGTGCTGAGCGGCGTCCGCGCGACCGCTTCGCGCCGCTCGCGCGAGCTTGCGGCCGCGCGCCGCGCGCTCGAGGGCGACCGCGCGCTCGACGAGCTGCTCGGCGACGTGTGGATCAGCCTGCACGTCTCGCTGCTGCTCGGCGACGGCTCCCCGCGCTGGGGCCTGGTGATCGGCGGCGACTCGGCCCTGCATTCGCGCCACGACGACCCGGGTCTCTACGGCAAGATCCAGGGCACCTTCCTGCGGGCCTGCGAGGCGCTCAAGGAGGCCGGCGCGGGGCCGGCGCACTTCGAGCCCGCCTCGGCCGACGGGACGCTGGACCCGCCGCGGTTGCTGTGGGGCGCGCCCTCGCTCGTCCACAGCGGCGAGATCGCCGGGAAGCTCGGCATCTACAACCTCGCCCTCGCGACCTCGCAGGAGAGCCTGCCCCGCGAGGGCACGCCCGACGACACCCTCGCCGCGCTCGACGCGGCCCGCGTCGAGGCACAGACCGTCGAGCTCGCGCCGCTGCTCGCGGCTGCGGCGAGCCAGGAGGGCCTGTCGCTGCGGCGGGCCATCGTGGCCGACAAGTTCTACGTCGGCCCCGAGTTCCCCAAGGGCACGAAGCCGCGCGGGCCCATGGTCATCGAGACCGTGCCGGGCAGCCAGATGGGCGACCGCCCGCTGGCCGGCGCCATCGCCCAGGTGCTCGTGCTGCCCCGAGGCGAGGCGCCCTACCGCGACCTGGCGTACCAGCCGCGGAAGATCTACGCCTTCGACGACTTCCTCCTGCTGCGGACCGACGCGAACGGCTCCTACACCTTCGGCCCCGTGCGCAGGGACCTGCGGCCGCTGCGCGGCTTCGCCGCGGGCTTCGACGAGCGCGGTGCCGTCGCGGTCACCTCGACGCGCGGCTCGGCGAGGCAGACGCACTACCGGCTCAACGCGCGCGCGGCCCGCGGCGGCGCCGCCGTGCTCCCGCCGCAGCTCCACCCCCTGCCGGCCGAGGTGTTCCGCGCGCGGGGCAACAGCCCGCTCGACGACACGCGCTCGTTCTCGCAGACCCTCGACGGCGTGGTCTACTGGTACTGCGAGCCGAAGGTCGGGGGGGTGAAGCTCTTCGGGCTCCAGGCCATCGTCGGGCTCGTCAACGGCGGCGAGGCGCCTGGCGACGCCGCGGCCAACACCCAGGGCGACGGCTTCGCGATGGACGGGACGTGGACGCTGCCGAGCGCGGCGGTGCGGTCCGCGGCGGACCTGTGGCGGCTCAACGAGTCGCGCATGCAGGTGCTGCGCTCGCGTGGGATCCTGAACAGCTCGGTCGAGGAGCTCCACGGCCGCGCCGAGGACCTGCTGCTTGCGGCGAACGCGACGGCCGACGTGGGCCGGAGCGAGGCGCTGGCGGCGTCGGCCTTCCTCGCCGAGCGGCCCGTCTACGACCTGACCCGCGGCACCCTCAACGACCTGGTCCGCGCCGTGCTCGTGCTGCTGGCGCTGTGCGTGCCCTTCGCCTTCGCCCTCGAGCGCCTGCTCATCGGCGCCACGTCGATCTACCGCCAGATCCTGTGGTTCGCCGGCTTCTTCACCCTCACCTTCGTCGTCCTCTTCCTCTCCCACCCGGCCTTCGCCATCTCGCGGACGCCGACCATCATCTTCCTGGGCTTCGCGATCATCGTGCTCTCGTCGCTGGTGATCGTGCTGATCATGCGGAAGTTCGAGGTCGAGCTGAAGGTGCTCCAGGGCCTGACGACGACGGTGCACGCGGCGGACGTGTCGCGTTTCAGCACGGTGATGGCGGCCATGGCCATGGGCATCTCGACGATGCGGCGCCGGCCCCTGCGGACGGCGCTCACGGCCACGACGATCATCATGCTCACCTTCACGATCCTGTGCTTCGCGTCGTTCGGCACCGAGACGGGGATCGTCAAGCTCTTCGTCGGGCCGTCGCCTGGCT
>CBFDBL010000441.1:0-5775 GCA_965603035.1 uncultured bacterium | reverse complement strand
AGGGCATCGCGATCGCCGGCGAGTTCACCGGCCTGCTCGACAACGCGGGCGAGGAGCTCTGCCTGCGCGACAGCTTCGGCGAGAAGATCCAGAGCATCCACTACGACGACGGCTGGCACCGGGCCACCGACGGCGACGGCTTCTCGCTCGTGGCGGTCGATCCCGCCGCCGACCCCGCCGCGTGGGACACGAAGGCAGGCTGGCGGCCGAGCGGACCCCGCGGCGGCTCCCCAGGCACCGACGACGTGGGACTCGGCCCCGACGCCGTCGTCGTCAACGAAGTCCTCAGCCACACCGACAACCCGACCGGCGACTGGATCGAGCTCCACAACACGACCGCCGGCGACCTCGACGTCGGCGGCTGGTACCTCAGCGACGACCCCGCCGTGCCCACCAAGTACCAGATCGCCGCCGGCACCGTCATCACGGAGGGTGGCTACCTCGTCTTCACGCATAGCGATCACTTCGGCAACGCGCTCGACGACGGGTGCAACGAGGGGTTCGGCCTCAGCGAGCTCGGCGACGCCGTCTACCTGACCTCGGCCAACGCCCTGGGCGAGCCCACCGGCTACCGCGACCAGGTCGCCTTCGGCGCCGCCGAGCGCGACGTGACCTTCGGCCGCCACATCAAGAGCACGGGGGCCGACGACTTCGTCGCACTCGCCGCCCCGACGCCGCTCGACGCCAACGCCGCGCCTCTGGTGGGCCCCGTCGCGATCACCGAGATCATGTACCATCCGCCCGATGGCGGCTGCGAGTTCATCGAGCTCCACAACCCAACGGGCACCGACGCGCCGCTCTACGACCCCGCATACCCCGAGAACACGTGGCGGCTCGCCGACGGCGTCGAGCTCGTCTTCCCGACGGCCACGGTGCTGCCGGCCGGCGGCTACCTGCTCGTCGTGCCCATCGAGCCCGCGGTCTTCCGCACCACCTACAGCATCCCGGCCGAGGTCGCCATCCTCGGCCCCTACACCGGCGCGCTCGACAACGGCGGCGAGGACGTCGAGCTCCACAAGCCCGGCGACCCCGAGCCCGACGACTCCGTGCCCTGCATCCGAGTCGAGCGCATCCGATACGACGACGACGCCCCCTGGCCCGACGGCGCCGACGGCGAGGGCAGCTCGCTCGCGCGACTCGTCGCCACCGACTACGGCAACGACCCCGCCAACTGGCGCACCAGCGCGCCAGGCGGCACGCCCGGCGCCGCCAACGCCCTGCTCGACTCGACACCGCCCACCGAGCCGACAGGCCTCTCCCCCACCGCCGTCGGCACCACCGCCATCCATCTCGCCTGGCTGCCCGCCGACGACCCCGACACAGGCGTCGCCCTCTACCGCGTCTTCCGCGACGGCGTCGAGATCGGGACCTCGCCGACCACCGAGTTCGATGACACCACGGTCGTGCCCGACGTCCGCTACTCCTACCGCGTCGAGGCCGAGAACCCCGACGGCTTCGACGGCACCAAGAGCGACCCCGCCGACGTGACCATCGCCACACTGCGGACCGCCCACAGCCCCGACCCCACCCACGTCGTCCTCATCTTCAGCGGCCCCCTCGACCGCGCGTCGGCCGAGGACACCGCGAACTACACCTTCACCGGCGCCGCGACCCTCGACGCCGCACTCGGGCCCGACCACCAGACCGTCGTCCTCACCACCGACGACCTCCACTGGGGCGAGAGCCACACCCTCGAGATCGGCTCGCTGGCGTCGCTCGCCGAGGGCCAGCTCGTCGCGCCCGCGCCCCAGAGCCTCATCGGCGGCAGCACGCCCGGCCTCCGAGGCACCTACTACGACAACGTCGACTTCACGGCGCTCGGCATCGTGCGCACCGACGCCACCGTCGACTTCGGCTGGGGCCAGGGCACGCCGGCGCCCGAGGTCGGCGACGACGTCTTCTCGGTCTCCTGGACCGGCTGGGTCCGGCCCCGCTACACCGAGCGCTACACCCTCCACACCATCTCCGACGACGGCGTCCGCCTCTGGCTCGACGGCGAGCTCCTCATCGAGAACTGGACCAACCACGGCGACACCGAGAACACCGCCGTCATCGACCTCGAGGCCGAGCGCCTCTACAGCGTCCGCATGGACCTCTACGACCAGGGCGGCGCCGCCACCGCACGGCTCCGATGGTCGAGCCAGCGGCAGCCCCAGGAGGCCATCCCCACCAGCCGCCTCCTCTCCGCCGCACTGCCTACGCTCTTCGTCGACGACGTCGCGCTCGTCGAGGGGCACACCGCCGACACCGACGCCGTCTTCACCATCCGCCTGTCCACCGCCCCCCTCCTCACCTCGACCGTCGCCTACGCCACCGACGACGACTCCGCGACTGTCGCCGACGGCGACTACGGCCCCGTCACCGGCACCGCCACCTTCGAGCCAGGCGGACCCCTCACCCACACCGTCGCCGTCCACGTCCACGGAGACAACCTCTTCGAGCCCGACGAGGCACTCCAGCTCCTCCTCTCGAACCCCAGGAGCATGGCCCTCGGCGACCCCGCCGCCCTCGCCGCCATCGGCAACGACGACATCCCGCCACCAGGCCCCCTCGAGCTCGACCTCAACCCCGACAACGGCGGCCGGCTCAGCTTCACATGCCCCGCCACCACGTCGATCACCATCGTGACCTTCGACACCACCGGCGCCACACCGGCCAGCCGCTACGCCTTCCAGACCGGCGACCAGCCCGACGCAGGCTGGCTCCGCCACCACGACGAAAGCGGGATCACGGTTGCCAGGGCCGACGGCCAGGAGCCCGAGTGGCACACCCTGGAGGAATGGGAGGGGATCCGCCTCTGCGGCCTCGAGCCCGGCGCGGCCTACGCCTTCTCGGGCCTCGGCGAGATCGAGCCCGACGTCGCCACCCCGCTCGCCGACGCCGGCACCGCCGCGACCAACCAGCCCGGCGACGTCGACCGCAGCGGCTCCGCCACCGCCACCGACTACGCCCACATCCGCGTCGGCGTCCTCCTGGGCGGCCAGCCCGGCGCAGACCTCGCCTGGGCACTCGACGTCAACGGCGACGGAGCCATCGATAGCCTCGACCTCGACCTCACACGCGCCTGCGCCCTGGAGACCCCGCCCCCCTCGCCCCCAGGCGACGCCGGCCCCAGCGCCCTCTCGGCAGAGTCCCTGCTGCAACTGCTCGTCGCCCGCACCCGCCCCGAATCGACCGCGACCGCCCACCCCCACGTCCTCGACCGCGACGGCGACGGCGACGTGGACCGCGACGACATGTTCACCCCCGACCACAGCCCATTGAGCACCGACGGATAGCCTGAACGCAGGTCGAAGGGCTCGGCGCCGCAGCGTAAGCCCTTGGCAGGCAACGGGAAAAGGCCAGGAGCCCAAGGGGCTCCTGGCCTTGTGGCGGAGAGGGAGGGATTCGAACCCTCGGGTGAGGAGATTCCCCCACCACCGGATTAGCAATCCGGCGCTTTAGACCACTCAGCCACCTCTCCTGTTGTGCTGAGCCTCTAGATTTAACCACTCGCGGGGCCGGAAGTCAAGCAGGATTGCCAGCACGAGCGCGCGCGGCTGCGAATGCGGCGTACTCCATATGGACAGTGCAGTCGGCGGGAACGGATGACTCCCGCTCGATGGCCGCCGGGGCGATGGCGATGGTCGGGCTCGGGTCGGCTGCGTGCGCAGATTCCCGCAAGATGCTGCCGGCGCTGGAGATAGGGGCTCGGCGCGTGCGGTCCGGGTCCCGCGGCGGGGGCTTCTGGCACGGGGATTGCTGATGTGGAGGGGCAGTTGCGGGCCGTCGCTCGCCTTCGGCCGCGGGCGAGACGACGGCTGGGACCTGTGTGGCGGCCCTCTTGATTCGGAAGGTTGGGCGGAAATGCAAGCCAAGCATCGAGCGATGGGCGCGCGGAGATGGGTGCACGCGATGGCGATGGTGAGCTTGACGCCCCTGCTGCTGGCGCTGTGGGCCGGTCAGGTGGAGGCCGTCACGCTGGAGGGCGCGCGAGCGATCCTGGCGGCACGGCGCTGCGCGGTGGCTCTCGAGGGCCTCGCCGTGGAGCCGGGTGCGCTGGCGGACGCGGCGGCGCTCGAGGCGGCTGTGCCGGAGCCGGCCCCGTGGCCGGAGCGGGGCACGGCCGTGGCGTGGGCCGAGCCGGATCTCTCGAGGCGCGCGATCCTGCGGCTGACGCGCGCGGCGGCGGACCGCACGGCGCCGACCTCGGCACAACTGTCGGAGTCGATGGACCGCGGCGGCCCGGCCGCCGGCGCTCCGCCGGCGGCGGCGCCCGAGGCTCCGCCGGCCGGCCCTGTCGCGACCCGGAAGCCGACGGCGGCTGAGCAGATCAAGCCGGTGACGCAGTTGCGCCCCTACGCGCCGCAGTGGGGCGAGGCGAGGGCCCGGGCTGCGGGACGCGCGCGGGTCCGGTTCGCCTGGTGGCACGCGCTGCCGCTGCTGCCGGGTCTCCTGGCGCTGGCGGTCTCGATGCGCGGCCTGGCGCGCACCCGCCGCCGTCGCCGGGGCATGGCGTATTGCTAGCCGACCGCGACCGTGGCCGACCCGTGCGCCCAGGGCACCCCGGCCGGCGAACGTACCGATGGCCGGGAGGGAGAGAGACGGTCAGCAATGGGCAACTGGACGGCATGTACGATGACCTGCGCACTGGCGTGCTGTGCCGCGGCTGTGCCGCGGGCGGGCCTGGCGGTGACGCTGAGGCCGACGACGGCTCACGCACCGACGACGGCGGACGGCCTGGCGTCCCGTGCCTGGGAGCCGGCGAGGGAGGAAGCGCGCCTGTCTGACTGGCTGCGCGCGCTGATGGGCGTCGAGGAGGATGCGGGGCAGCCGGAGGGGCGCGACGCGGTGCCCTGGGAGCCCGGGGACGTGCTCGAGCGCGTGGAGGACTGGGCGCGCGTGGCGCGGACGGTCTCGGGGGCCGGCGCGGCGCACGCGCAGTCGGAGTCGCCGCTCGTCCTGCCGGCGCCGCTCGCCTTCGACGCAGCCGACGAGGGCCCGCCTGCGGCCGGGCTGGACGAGGACATGGGTATCGCGAAGGCGCGGGCGAGGTACCTGGCGCGCAGGGCCCTGTCGATGCACGGTGCGGAGACGACGGAGGGCCCGGCGCGGGAGCCGCTGTTCCGGCCGCTGCCGCTGTGGGTGGGGGTGCCGGTGCTGGTCGCGGGCGTGGGGCTGATGGTGGCGATCCTGTCGCTGCGACGCCACGACAAGCGCGACGAGTGACGTGCGGCGCAGGACGCGAGGGGAGCGACGGCGGGCCCTGCCGCAGGCGATGCGGGAGGGTCGGTGCATGGGGCGCGGGGGGCTCAGTCGGCGCGGGGGTCGGGGGCGCGTGGTGCGGGGTCGGGGCTGGGCGTCGCAGGCTGGGGGCCTTGGAAGACGAGCTTGGGGCTCTCGATGAAGACCTTGGTGCCAGGCGGGACGGAGTGGGTGAGCTACACGTTGCCGCCGACGACGGCGTCGTGGCCGATGACGGTGTCGCCGCCGAGGATGGTGGCGCCGGAGTAGATGGTGACCCGGTCCTCGAGGGTGGGGTGTCGCTTTCGGCCGCGCAGGTGCTTCCCGCGCTCGTCCTTGGGGCTCATGGCGCCGAGGGTGACCCCCTGGTAGAGCTGGACGTCGTCGCCGATGTCGGTGGTCTCGCCGATGACGACGCCCGTGCCGTGGTCGATGAAGAAGCGGCGGCCGATGGTGGCGCCCGGGTGGATGTCGATGCCGGTGACGGCGTGGGCGTGCTCGGTCATCATGCGCGGGAGGAGCGGGACGTCGAGGGTGACGAGCTTGTGGGCG
>CBFDBL010000440.1:0-5777 GCA_965603035.1 uncultured bacterium | reverse complement strand
GCGATGGGTCTCCTCGGCGAGCTGCCACACCTCGTCGCGGCCGAAAAGCTTGCGGTCCGACGAGTAGCGGAAGCCGGCGAGCACGAAGAGCCATGCGGCCAGAGGGTCCGCGGTCTCGTGGGGCTTGAAGCCGCGGAGAAACCACGGTGGGCGGTGGTACCTGCCCGACGTGTCGAGCCCGAAGAGGTCGAACCGCAGCCCGCACTTCGGGCACGGCGCCGCCAGCGCTCCCGTGTTCCCGCCCTGCGGCTTGACCACGCGGCCGGCGAAGCGATGGCCGCACAGGTGGCAGCGCAGCGCGAACTCGCGCTGCCCCTCGTTCAGCCGCTCGGCGGTCAGCGCCGGCAGCACCTGGGCAGCGACGCCCAGCACGACCCACGCCTGCTGGCCGCCGTTCAGGGTGACCCGCCAGGCCGCGAGGCCGAGGTGCGTCAGCTCGGCGTGCCGCAGCAACTGCCAGGCCGCCGCCTTGCCCGCAAGCTCCTTGGGGTTGCTTGCGCCGCTGAGCTGGAAGGCCCGCTTGCCCGTGCCCGACAGGCCGTCGAGCAGGCTGTTGTCCGTGAGCTCGGCGGGAGTCTGCGGCTTGGCGGGATTGGCGAGGACGGCGAGAGCCATGGCCCTCGCCCCGCGCTCGGCCCGCTGTTGCAGGGCCTGATGGCCGGCGAGGGGGGCGGCCCCCAGGCGTCGCCTCGCCGCGTCGAGGGCCTGGCGCACCTGCCGCGTGGCCTCGGCGTCGTCGGCTGCCTGGCCTTTGGCGGCCGCTGCCAGCGCAACGGCCGCGAGCAGAGCGGCCGCACCGACGACCGCCAGCGACACCCAGGCCGCCGTCGAGCCGCGTCGCCTGCGACCGTGTTCCCGCATGGGCTTCCCCTGCTTCCCTGCCCTGGCTGGCGGCCAGCGTACGAGGACGCCGCGGCGCTGTCAAGGCGCAGCGACCCGCCGAGCCGCTTGACGCGGGCCGCGGCCGCGGTTACCCTTGCGTCCCATCAGTGGGTGAGAAGCGGAGGCTGTTAAGGGAACTGTCGGTGCGCCGAGCCCTGCGGATGCTCTTGACCCTCGCCGCGGCCGCGTGCTCGGGGGAAGCCATGGAGAGCCAGCAGCCGCCCGTTCGCTGGAGCCTGCCGCAGCCGGACCGCCGCAAGCCGGCCGACGGCTACCGTCCGCTCGAGGGCGTCGAGCACGTCGAGCTGTTCCGCGCGACCCCCGAGCGCGGTGCCTACTGCCACCACCCCCACATCGCGCACCACAAGGGCGTCTTCTACGCGACGTGGAGCAACCACGCCGCCGACGAGGACGGGCCGGGGCAGCGAGTCTACTACTCGGTCTCGGCCGACGGGCGGACGTGGCGGCCCTTCGCCGTCTGCTTCCCCGCGTTGGGGCCAGTGAAACCCCACGGCCAGATGGGCCGCGTGCTGACCGCGAACGGCATCGTGGTGGTCGCGGACACGGTCTACGCGATCGCCGAGGTGCACGACTACTTCGGCCCGGGTCACGATGCGGCGCGCGAGGCGGTCGAGGCGCGGACGGGCCGCACGACGCGCCGCGGCCGCTTCGGCTGGGGGCGGCTCGCCCGCCCGATGGCGGCCGATGGTGGGCTCGGCCCCGCCTTCTGGCTCGTGCCCGACCCGCCCGAGCCCATCGGCGACGCCCGACAGTTCCCGGCCTCGGGCGCCGCCCGCGTCGCGGCCATCGCGAAACAGATCAACGCCCTGATCGCCGACTCGCTGCACATGCCTGCCTGGGACTTCCGCTTCCACACCAACTGGACGACGGCCGCCGACGGCCACGGGCTCTGCGAGCCGACCTGCTACCGCCGCCCGGACGGCGCCGTCGTGAGGCTCGGCCGCGACCTCGGCCGCTCGCGCCGCATCTACGCCGCCGTCAGCCCCGACGGCAAAGCGTTCCCGCCTGCCGTGCGGACCGACGTCCCCGACTCGCCGTCGAAGGCCGTCAGCGGCACCCTGCCCGACGGCCGCATCTACCTCGTCGGCAACCAGTCCGTTGGCCGCGACCCGCTGACGATCAGCCTGTCGCGCGACGGCGTGACCTTCGACCGGGCGGCGGCCATTCGCCACGGCGCGCCGAAGGTCCGCCATCGCGGCCGCGCCAAGGGCCCGGGCTTCCAGTATCCCTCGGCCGTCGTCGTCGGCGACGCGCTCTGGGTGATCTACTCGATCGGCAAGGAGGACGTCGCCGTCTCGCGCGTGCCCCTCGCCGCTCTGCCAAGGTAGGCGACGCGTGGACCACGTCGAGCGCTTCGGCAAGCTGATGGCCTTCGAGCCGGTGGACCGGCTGCCGTGCATCGAGTGGGCGGGCTGGTGGAACCAGACGACCGACCGCTGGCGCACCGAGGGCCTGCCCGCGCAGCCGACGGGCGCGGCCGAGATCCGTCGGTGGCTCGGCCTCGACCGCTACCTCCAGCACTGGATTCGCCCTCGCGGCCCCGAGTGCCCGGGGGCGCCGAGCCACGGCGCCGGCATCCTCCGCGACGCCGCCGGCTACGACGCGGTCCGCCAGCATCTCTTCCCCGAGCCTGCTATCGACGCCGACGCCTTCCGGCCCTGGGCTGCGGAGCACGCGCGGGGCGAGGCGGTCGTCTGGATCACCGTCGAGGGCTTCTTCTGGCTCCCCCGCACGCTCTTCGGCATCGAGCACCACTTCTACGCCTTCTACGACCAGCGCGAGCTGATGCACAGGATGAACGAGGAGCTGTGCAGGTTCAACCTGCGAGCCATCGACGAGTTCTGTCGGGTCGTGACGCCCGAGTTCCTGACGTTCGCCGAGGACATGTCGTATAATCACGGCCCGATGCTCTCGAAGGCGCTCTTCGACGAGTTCTGCGCGCCCTACTACCGGCGCGTGGTGGCCGACCTGGCGCGGCGCGGCATTCTGCCGCTGGTGGACTCCGACGGCGACGTGACCGAGCTGATCCCGTGGCTGGAGGCGGTGGGCGTGCGGGGCATCCTGCCGCTGGAGCGGATGGCGGGGGTGGACGTCGCGCGGATCCGGCGCGAGCACCCGCGCTGGCGGATGATCGGCGCCTTCGACAAGACGGTGATGAAGCGCGGCGAGGCCGCGATGCGGGCCGAGTTCGAGCGCCTGCTGCCGGTGATGCGGACCGGCGGCTTCGTCCCCTCGGTCGATCACCAGACGCCGCCCGACGTGTCGCTCGACACCTATCGGGTCTACGTCGAGCTGCTGCACGAGTACTGCGAGCGCGCGGCGCGCGAGATGGACTAGGCACAGCCGGTGGCACGGGCATCTTGCCCGTGCTGCACAGGCTGGAAGCCTGTGCCACCAATCTTGCTGTCCCTTCGGAGGAACTGCGGTGACCCCACGCGAGCGATTGCTTCGGACGATGCGCGGCGAGACGGCAGACCGCGTGCCGCTCGTCCTGCCCGGCTTCCAGCACGGGTCGCGGGAGGCCCTGGAGCGTGTGGAGGAGCCGCTGCGCCGCCAGGCCGCCGAGCGCGTCTTCGAGCAGATGCACTTCGACGTGGGCGTCGGCTCGAGCGTCAACCGCTACCTGGTCACCCCGCC
The DNA here is from genome assembly GCA_965603035.1 of uncultured bacterium. Taxonomy (GTDB): domain Bacteria; phylum Planctomycetota; class PUPC01; order DSUN01; family DSUN01; genus CAZDNN01. The sequence goes on along the minus strand of CBFDBL010000440.1, from coordinate 2,237 downwards.
GCAGCGCATGCGCCACGAGCGCAGGCCGCTGCCGGGCGGCCAGCGCGAGACCCACGGCGTCATCGACACGCCGAAGGGCGAGCTGACCTTCCACACCCGCTACGCCCCCGCCTCGCGCACGACCTGGGCGCTGAAGTACCCGTGCGAGACGCTCGAGGACATCGAGAAGATCGCCTCGGTGCCCTGGGAGCTGCCGCCGGGCGTCAAGCCGCCGCAGCTCGACGACCTGCCGCCCGCCTTCGAGCGGCGCGGGATCGTCCGCACGGGCATCTCCTCGCCCTTCGTGTGCGTCGCCGGGATGATGCCCTACCAGACGTTCCTCCTGCTGTGCGCGACCGAGCTCGACCTGATCGAGGAGCTCACGGAGATCTGCCGCCGGCGGATCGTCGCCGTCCTCGAGGTGCTCTTCTCGAAGCCGGGCATCGAGTACGTGTGGATGGGCGGCAGCGAGTGGGTCACCCCGCCCATGGGCTCGCCCGCGCTCTACGACGCGCTCGTGCACGAGCAGGAGCGGAGCATCATCGACTACGTCCACGCCCACAGCGCCGCCGTCGTGCACGTCCACTGCCACGGCCACGTCCGCCACGCGCTCGCGCGGACCATCGAGCGCGGCGCCGACTACACCGAGCCGGTCGAGCCGCCGCCCGACGGCGACATCACGATGGCCGAGGCCAAGGCCCTGGCCGCAGGGCGCATCACCCTCGGCGGCAACATCGAGTCCCGCGTGCTCTGCAACGAGGACGAGGAGGCCACCGCCCAGGCGGTCCGCGCCGCATTCGAGGGCGGCAAGGGGCGCTTCGTGCTCAGCCCGACCGAAGGCCCCTCGCCCCTCATCGCCGAGCGCGAGTCCCGCAACTGGATGACGATGATCGACGTCTGGGAAGAGCTCTCGCCCATCCCATGACGGCCCCGACCGGCGCAGTACCCGGCTCCCTCTCCCTCCGGGAGAGGGCCGTGCCGAACTCGACTCCCTCTCCCTCCGGGAGAGGGCTGGGGTGAGGGGCGAACAGGAGCAGACACCCGCTACGGAGTCCTCCCCGCTTCGCCCCTCACCCTGACCCTGTCCCGGTGGGCTGATCTTTGCCCACATCTCCGGGCATAGCCCCGGGTCGCTCGCTCCTGCCTTCGCCAAGGCTATGGCGGCGAGGCCGCGAGAAGTGAAAGCGGTGTCAGGCCACCGCACGCCAAAGAAGACGCCGGCCGCAGATCCGCTGCCGTGTCGCGGCCTCTGGAGTGCGGCGGCTCGACGCCGCTTTGGCTCCCAGCGGGGCGGTCACAAGCCCCTTCACCCCGCTCCCGGTGACGGTCCCAGCAGATGTGGGCAAAGATGAGCCCGAGGGGAGAGGGAAGCTGTTGCTGACGTCGTGTGTCTGTCGGGGTGTGCCGTGCGCACGTTCCAGCCTGACGATCTGGCCGAAGTCAGCGCGCTGATCCATCGCACGATCGACGCCTCGTACGCCGGCGTGTACCCCCCGCTGGCGATCGCACACTTCCACGAGCACCATGCCGACTACACGATCGTGGCCGAGGCGGAATCCGGCCACATCGTGGTGGTCGAGCGCGACGGGCGGATGGTCGCGACGGGGACGCTGGTCGGCGACGAGGTCAGCCGCGTCTACGTCGAGCCCGAGCGTCAGGGACAGGGCATCGGCACGGCGATCATGGAGGCGCTGGAGGCCCGCGCGCGGGAGGAGGGCCTCACGGACGTCGTGCTCTACGCATCCGTCGTCGCCAAGCCCTTCTACGACCGTCTCGGCTACGTCGTCTCCGAGGAGGGAGAGAGGGACTGCGGCCAGGGGCAGATGCTCCGCTGGTACCGCATGGCCAAGCGGCTGCCGCCATAGCGGAAGGGGGGGGCGCGGCCCCAGCCGAGCCGGCGTGCGCACCTGGGGTCGCAAGCCCGTTGGCGGGATATGGCGCAGTTGTGCAACTGCGCCATCTCGGAGGCGCCCGCGCGCGCAACGCCCCGTGAGCGTGTTTCACGATGAGGGGATGGGGGGGCGAGGCTCCAGCCGAGCCGCCGTCAGCATCTGGGGTCGCAAGCCCGGTCGCGGGATATGGCGCAGTTGTGCAACTGCGCCATCTCGGTGGCGTCCGAGCGCGCAGCGGCGGCGGCTCGGCATGCGCCGAGGTGGGCCCGTCGGCGTCCACCCGCGGCCATTCCCGCCGTCAGCACTTGGTGTCCCAAGCCTCGTTGGCGGGATATGGCGCAGTTGTGCAACTGCGCCATCTCTGGG
>CBFDBL010000439.1:0-5794 GCA_965603035.1 uncultured bacterium | reverse complement strand
TTGTGTTAGGCTTCCTTCCGTTTGATCTCGTTGCAGACTGCGGGTCTCCAAGCCCCTGTAGCTCCGTCGCCTCGGCGTCGCCCTCACCCCGTGGGTGGCCCGTCAGGGCTATGGGGCGACGACGAGGGGACGAAGAGCGGCATCGTCGGCGACCTCGCCTTCTCCACCGACGGCAAGCGCCTGTTCGTCGGCATGGCCCAGTCCGTGCGCGGCATCTTCGTCGTCCGCACCAGGACGCACACGATCCGCTCGAACATCACCTTCGAGCCGAACCACCGGCGCTTCCGCTGGGCCGACCCCATCGGCCTGGCCACCTACGGCGACCAGCTCGTGGTCGTCAACCGCAACCGCGACGAGCTCGCGATCGTGGATGCGGCTGGCAAGGTCGTCGCCGCCGCGCCCTTCGGCCGCGTGGTCAGCGGCCCGACGCGCGTCCTCGTCCTCGGCGACACGGCCATCGTCAGCCACCCCGGGTACCGCGCACTCGTATTCCTCGACCTGCGCGAGCTGCTCCGACAGCGGGCGCGCTGAGATGCGCAGCGACCCTCGCGCGGCTTGCGGCGGCGCCCGCGACTCGGTACGATGGGGCCTGTCGCTCCGGGACGCTGGCGGGAACCAGATGAGGATGCTGCGATGACGGACATCATTCTCGGGCTGGCGATCGTGTGGTGCCTGGCGGCCGGGCTGTTCGTGCTGGCCTTGTGGGTCGGGGGGAAGGTTTCGGGGCGGGTGGCGGCGTTGATCGGCGTGGTGCCGGCGGCGGCCATCGGGCTCCATGCCTTCGTGCTCTACGACAACCCGCGGCTGGTGTGGGTGCTGCCGGTGTCGAGCCTGGTGGTGGTGGGCAACGTCACGCCGCTCGCCGTGGCGTTCCTGGGCGGGCTGGCGTGGCGTCACGTGCCGCGGCCGTTGGTCCGCAAGCTCGCGATCGTCACGCCCCTGTTCGCGGTGTGCGTCCTGGTCGCCTATGCAGGATTGCTCGGCGGGCCGCCTCGGTGCGTCAACAGGGTGGAGGACAAGATCGGCCTCCAGTCGTCGCAGGCGACGGGGCCGGTGTCTGCCGCGGCCACGCTGCTGAGGCTGCACGGCGTGGCGGCGACCGAGAGCGAGATGGCGGCCCTGTGCCTCACCAGGGGCTGGGGCACGAGCCGGCTCGGCCTCTACCGCGGCCTGAAGCTCAAGACGGCCAGCACGCCCTGGGACGTCGAGCTGGTGTCGTGGACGCTCGAGCAGCTTCGCGACAAGCCGCCCGAGCCGGTGCTCATCCTGCTCGAGCGCGAGGACGACGCCACGGGCGCCCCCCGCCGCCAGAGCGCCTGGGGCCTCGTCCGCACGCTGCCCGAGGTCGTCGTCTTCATCGGCTTCGCCGACGACGAGATCGTGGATGTGGGCGACCCCGCCGTCGGCCGCGAGCAGTGGAACGTGCGGAACATCCGCAAGGCCTGGCAGGGCCTCGCCTTCCGCCTCGTCCGCCGCTCCCCCGCCCAGCCCACCGAAGCGGCGGCCGCTCCCTCGACGGCGCCCGCGACCCGCCTCGACCAGGGCGAGCCCCTGCCCGCCTCCCGCCAGGAGCCTTGACGGCGCCGAGGCGCGCCCGCCCCCATGGGCCGGCTCACGCAGACAACAGGGTGTTGAGCGGCAGCGCTCCCTGGCCAGAGGGGGCGCGCGCGCCGCCCGTCAGGCGAGGCGCTTGATGAGGCGGACGGCGTTGCCGCCGTTGAGGTACTGGAGCTCGTCGCAGCAGCGTCGCATGAGGGCGATGCCGAGCCCGCCGAGCTTGCCCCGGCTCTGGCGGAGGCGTTCGGCGCCGAGCGGCTCGTCGGCGGCGCGCTGGAGGTGGGGCTCGTAGTCGAAGCCGGCGCCCTCGTCGGTGACGGTGATGGCGAGCTTGTGGCGGTCGAGGAGGAAGACGACGTCGATGCACTTGGCGTCGTCGTAGTGGTGGGCGTGCCGCGCAGCGTTCTCGATGGCCTCGGCGAAGCCGGCGGCGAGCTGGGCCATGGCCTCGCCGGAGAGGCCGGCCTTCTGGAAGAAGGTGGAGGCCAGCTCGTTGGCCCGCCGCAGGTTCGCCTCGCTGGTGCGGAACTCGAAGTGTGTCTGGTGCAGTAGCACGGAGCGATCCTGCGGGGTGCGCCGCAGCTCGCGCTCGGAGAGGACGAAGAGCTCCATCAGCTCGAAGGGCTCGACGAGGAAGTCGTCCTCCCAGATCTTGAACTCCTTGCGGGTCTCGGTGTCGGTGCCGGTCCAGTAGAGCTTGATGATGGGGATGATGCTCTTGCCGCGCTCGGTCTTGAGGGTCCACACGAAGTCGTCGGAGCCCGCCAGCGGGTCCTCGACCACGACGAGGTCGGGCGCCATGTCGTCGAAGACGTGGAGCGCCTCGGTGCAGTCGGAGACGATGCGGAAGATGCCGTGCGGGGTGGCGAGTCGCATCCGCATGATGTCGGTGAAGCGGTTCTCCTCGGGCACGATCATCATGACCTTGCACTCGGACGGCTCGACGGAGCGGACGGGGGCCTCGTCGCGGGCCGGCTCGCCGCCAGCCGCCGCCGGCGCGGCGCCCCTGGCAAAGCGCTCGGGGTCGCGCTGGCCCGCGGGCGCGCTGAGGAGGTAGTCGAGCACGGCCGCCTCGTCGGGCAGGCAGGGCACGATGGCGGAGAGCCCCAGCAGGTCGAAGGTCATTCGCACCTGGGGATTGACGTTGACGAGCACGAGCTCGCGCTGGGCCTCGAGCAGCAGGTTGCGGTAGTTGAGGATCGCGCCGATGGCCGAGCTGTTCGCGTAGAGCAGCTTGCCGAGGTCGAGGATCAGCTCGCCCCGCTCGTCGCTGTGCAGGATGTCGAGGGTGCTCTCGAAGGACAGCACGGTCGAGGCGTCGAGGAAGCCGTCGAGCGCCACCCACACGACCGGCAGACCGTTGCCGATGGTGGAGCGGCGAACCTGGAGCTTGAGCTGGGGCATGATCCATCCTCCGGCGGGGCCTCTCCCACGCGCTCGGCGCCGCCAGAGCGGGAGGGTGTGGTCGCGGACAAGGGCGGAGGGCCGACCACCCGCATTATAGGCGGCAGCCCTCGGCGAGTCAAGGAGCGGCGGCCCCCGCGCCGAGCCCTCCCGGCGCGGCGCCGGACGGCCCGGGTCCGCCCCGGAGCCGATGGCCGGCCCGCCGCCCGCCGAACGGGCTGCCGCCGTGGCCGTAAGTCTCAAAACCGCTTGCGCCAAGCGCCCCGGAAATGGTATAATACAGGCCTTGTAGAAAGCGGACGGGACCCAGCCCGGACCCCGCCCCGACTGCCTGGTTCCGCGAAGACGTAATCTGTTGTCTGTGCCGCCTTTGCGGCATTCTGCCATGGGAATCCAGAGCGTATGGCCCACCCCGGCGAGCGGATCTTCGACGTCGCCATCGAAGAGGACATGAAGGACGCGTATCTGCGCTACGCGATGAGCGTCATCATCGCCCGCGCACTGCCCGATGCGCGCGACGGACTCAAGCCCTCACAGCGGCGCATCCTGGTCGCCATGAACGACCTGAGCCTCGGGCCGCGCTCGGCACACCGCAAGTGTGCCAAGATCGCCGGCGACACCTCCGGCAACTACCACCCCCACGGCCAGGAGGTCGTCTACCCCACCCTGGTGCGCATGGGCCAGACCTTCAGCTTCCGCTACCCCCTGATCGACGCCCAGGGCAACTTCGGCTCCGCCGACGGCGACGGCCCGGCGGCCATGCGCTACACCGAAGCGCGCCTGAGCGCCCCGGCCGTGGCCATGCTCGCCGACATCGAGTACGACACCGTCGATTTCGTGCCCAACTACGACGAGACCCGCACCGAGCCCACCGTGCTCCCCGGCCGCTTCCCCAACCTGCTGTGCAACGGCTGCAACGGCATCGCCGTCGGCATGGCCACCAGCATCCCGCCGCACAACCTCCGCGAGGTGGTCGACGCGATCATCCGCGTGCTCGACGAGCCCGAGGTGCCCATCGCCGAGCTCATCCGCATCGTCCCCGGCCCCGACTTCCCGACCGGCGGCGTCATCTGCGGCCGCTCGGGCATCATCGACGGCTACCTCAAGGGCCGCGGCATCATCCAGGTGCGCGGCCGAGCCTTCACCGAGGTCACCAAGCGCGGCAAGAAGAACATCGTCATCACCGAGATCCCCTACCAGGTGACCCGCACGGCGATCAAGGAGCGCATGGTCCTGGCCGCCAACAAGGGCCTCATCCCCGGCATCGCCGACATCCGCGACGAGAGCGGCAACACCGGGCAGCGACTCGTCGTCGAGCTCAAGCGCGGCGAGGACGAGAACGTCGTCCTCAACCAGCTCTACCAGCACACGCCGCTCCAGACCTCCTTCTCCGTCATCATGATCGCGCTCGTGGACAACCGCCCCCGCACCCTCAACCTCAAGCAGATGCTCGAGTGCTTCATCCACCACCGCATCGAGGTCGTCCGCCGCCGGACACAGTTCCTGCTCGAGCGGGCCCAGGCGCGCGCCCACATCATCGAGGGCCTGCGCATCGCCCTCGCCCACATCGACGAGATCATCGAGCTCATCAAGAAGGCGCCCGACGTCCAGACCGCCCACGGCCAGCTCGTCGAGCGCTTCGACCTCAGCGATCGCCAGGCCACCGCCATCCTCGAGATGCGCCTCCAGCGCCTCACCGGCCTCGAGCGCCACAAGCTCGAGGAGGAGTACCGCCGCCTGCTCGAGCAGATCGCCGGCTACGAGGCCATCCTCGCCAGCGAGGCGCTCGTCCGCGGCCTCATCAAGGACGAGATGCTCGACATCCGCGAGCGCTTCGGCGACGACCGCCGCACCGAGTTCAGCGAGGAGGCCACCGCCTTTGACCGCGAGGACCTCATCGCCGAGGAGATGATGGCGGTGACCCTCAGCCACGAGGGCTACATCAAGCGCATCCCGCTCGCCACCTACCGCAAGCAGGGCCGCGGCGGCAGAGGCATCACCGGCGCCTCGACGAAGGAAGACGACTTCATCGAGCACCTGTTCATCGCGTCCACCCACGACTACCTGCTCTTCTTCACCAGCACGGGGCACGTGCACTGGCGCAAGGTCTTCGAGATCCCGCAGCTCGGCCGCACGTCGAAGGGACGGGCCATCGCCAACCTGCTGAAGCTCGAGCGGCGCGAGACCGTCGCCTCCTGTCTGGCGGTCCGGGAGTTCGACGACCGCAACGTCGTCTTCGCCACCGAGCGGGGGCTGGTGAAGAAGACGCGGCTGGCCGAGTTCGGCCGCCCTCGCACGATCGGCATCAACGCGATCCTGCTCCGCAAGGGCGACCGCCTCATCTGCGCGCGCCTCACCAGCGGCGACCAGGAGATCGTGCTGGCGACCCGCAACGGCAAGGCCATCCGGTTCCACGAGTCCGACGTCCGGCGCTCGGGCCGCAAGACCATGGGCGTCAAGGGCATCAAGCTCCGCAAGGGAGATGCCGTCGTCGGCATGGCCGCCGTGGAGGACATGGGCACCCTGCTGACCGTGTGCGAGAACGGCTACGGCAAGCGAACCGAGTTCGGCGAGTACCGCTACCAGAGCCGCGGGGGCTACGGCGTCATCGACATCAAGACGACCGAGCGCAACGGCGACGTCATCGGCGCCTTCACCGTCTACGACGACGACGAGATCATGATGGTCACCGCCCACGGGAAGATCGTCCGCACCGCCGTCAGCCAGATCCGCGCCATCAGCCGCAACACCCCGGGCGTGACCCTCATCAACTGCGCCGACGGTGACCGCCTCGTCGCCGTCGGACGCGTCGTCGAGAACGGCAGCGAGGACG
>CBFDBL010000438.1:0-5828 GCA_965603035.1 uncultured bacterium | reverse complement strand
CAGCAACGCGGAGCGGGTCATCGAGCGCATGGACGTCCGGCCCCGCGACCCCGCCCGCGCCATCGAGCTGCTCAGCGGCGGCAACCAGCAGAAGGTGATCGTCGGCCGCTGGCTCGCCCGCGACCCCAAGGTGCTCCTCCTCGACGAGCCGACCCAGGGCATCGACGTGGGCACCAAGGCCCAGATCTACCGCCTCATCATGGACCTCGCCTGCGAGGGCCGCGGCATCCTGCTCATCTCCTCGGAGTTCATCGAGCTCGTCGAGCTGTGCGATCGCATGCTCATCATCCGCGAGGGTCGCATTGCCGGCGAATTGCCCGGTCCGGGGACGGACGTGGATGCGCTGTTCGCCGCGTGCGTTGCCAAGGACTGAATGCATGGCCAACGGCCAGTCCGACAAGCGCAAATCGCAAGTCGCAAACCGCAGATGGTCTCGGCCCTCGTTCCAGCTCATGCAGGCCTGCACGGTGCTCGTCCTGCTCCTGGCGCTGTGCACGGTCTCGGCACTTCGGACCGACACGTTCCTGACCTGGCGCAACCTCGTCTACAACCTGCTGACCAACGCCGCCTACGTGGGCATCATCGCCTGCGGGATGACCTTCGTGATGGTCGCCGGCGGCTTCGACCTCTCGGTGGCCTCGACCACCACGGTGTGCAGCGTGGTGGCCGTGCTCATCCTCCAGTCGATGAGCGGCCACGGCACCGCCGCCGCCATCGCGGTGGCGGTCGTCGGCACGATGCTCGCGGGCATCGTCCTCGGCGCGTTCAACGGGGTGTCGGTGGCCTACGTCGGCGTCAACCCGTTCGTCACCACCCTGAGCACGATGCTCATCTTTCGGGGCATCGCCCTCATCATGACCCACGGCGGCCAGACCCTCAGCGTGCCGCTTGACATCCAGGACGCCTTCCGGCAGATCTACTGGGGCAAGCTCAACGTCTTCGGCAGCGCCGACCATCGGCTCACCGTGCCCATCGTCGTGTTCCTCGTCGTCTTCGCCGTCTCGGTCTACGTGCTCCGGTTCACCCGCTTCGGCCACTATGTCTACGCCGTGGGCGGCAACGAGCAGGCGTCTTGGCTGGCGGGCATCAACACCTCGCTCGTCAAGGCGGCGACGTACGCCATCTGCGGGCTGACGTGCGCCGTCGCGGCGGTGATCTACACGGGGATGTCGAACACGGCGCAGGCCGCGAGCTACCAGGGCCTCGAGCTGGTGGTCATCGCCAGCGTCATCGTCGGCGGCACGCCGCTCGGCGGCGGCAGCGGCGGCCTGTTCTTCACCCTCATCGGGCTCCTGCTCCTGTCGGTCATCGAGAACCTCCTCCCGCAGTTCGGCGTGCAGGAGGAGTACCGCTACTTCGTGCGTGGCCTGATCATCCTGGTCGTGGTGGCCGTGGACGTGCTCGTCCGCGGCGCGGGACGCAGAGCGAGGAGATAGCGACATGGCAAGGGCATCGCTGGCAACGGGTCTGGTCGCGGTCGTGCTGGCCGCAGTGCTCGGCTGCTCCGGGGAGGAGAATACAACGGTCGGCTTCTGCATGACCCTCGACCACCCCTACTGGCAGAACATGCGCCTCGGCGCCATCGACGAAGGCAAGAAGCTGGGCGTCGAGGTCGTCATCATGAATGCGAAGGAGGATCCCGTCCTTCAGATCCAGCAGATCCAGGAGCTCATCGCCCGGCAGGTGGACATCGCCTGCGTGGTGCCGATGAAGAAGGAGCCGCTGGTCGCCGGCGTGAAGGCGCTCAACGAGGCGGGCATTCCCGTCATCATCGTCAACCGCGAGATCGCCGACGGCTGCGACTACCTGTGCTACACGGGCACCGACACCTACGCCGGCGCCGTCACCTCCGCCGAGACCCTCATGGAGGCCATTGGCAGCGAGGGCGGCATCGTCGAGCTCCACCAGCACAAGGGCACCGGCCCCCAACTCATGCGGTCCCAGGCCCTCCAGGACGTGATGAGGAAGCATCCGAAGGTCGAGCTGCTGGCCAGCGTGCCCCACGGCGGCGACCGCGGCAAGGCCATCAAGGAGACCCAGGTCCTGCTCGGGAAGTTCCCCAGGCTCAAGGGCATCTACGCCCACGGCGACAACTTCGCCATCGCGGCGGCCGACGCCTGCATCGAGGCCGGCCGCACCGACGTGGCCGTCGTGGGCATGGGCGGCAGCCAGGAGGCCATCGAGGCCGTCAAGGAGGGCAAGATCACGGGCACCAGCTTCCAGCAGCCCGAGGAGGAGGGCCGCAGCGCCATCCGCCTCGCCGTCAAGCACCTCGAGGGCGAGAAGCTCGACAAGCGCTACATGATCCCCTGCCCCGCCATCACCAGGGACAACGCCGACCAGTTCAAGGGGCAGTTCTGACCATGCCTCGACCTGATTCCCTGATCGCTGCTGCGTTGCTGTCCGCGCTGGCCCTCGGAGCAGAGGCGGAGATGAGCACCGGCCCCGAGCGATACGACGTGGTGTGGACGTCGCCGAGCAAGAGCTCTTCGGGCTCGATGCCGCTGGGCAACGGCGACGTCGGGCTCAACGTGTGGGTCGAGGAGGGCGGCGACCTGCTCCTCTACATCAGCAAGGCCGACGCGTGGAGCGAGAACTGCCGCCTGCTCAAGCTCGGCCGCGTGCGGGTGAAGCTCAGCCCGAATCCCTTCACCAAGGGCGCGCCCTTCGAGCAGGCGCTGCGGCTGCGCGACGGCGAGATCGTCATCCGCGCAGGCGAGGACGCTGCTGCGGCGGCGATCCGTGTGTGGGTCGACGCCAATCGCCCGGTCATCCGGGTCGAAACCGAGAACCCGCGGGGACACACCGCGCAGGTCGACCTCGAGCTCTGGCGCACCAAGCCGCGGCAGCTCAAGGGCCAGGAGCTCCACAGCGCCTACGGCATGAGCCGCGCCCCGCACCCGGTCATTGTAGAACCCGACACCGTTGTGTCGGCCGGCGCGGACCGGCTTGTGTGGTACCACCGCAACGAGCGCTCCATCTGGCCCGAGACGCTGAACGTCCAGGGCCTCGCGGCCTTCATGAAGGAAGGCAAGGATCCGCTGCTGCGCCGCACCTTCGGCGGCCTCATCCGGGCGAAGGGCCTGACGGCTGCCAGCCCCACACGGCTGGAGACGCACGGCGACGGCATGAGCTCGCGCCAGGCAGTCGCCATCCACATCTTGACGGCGCAGACCGCAACAGCCGAGGATTGGGTGCACCGGCTCGAGAAGCTGGCGTCGGCGAATGAGTCGGTCGATCTCGAGGCCGCGCGTGCGGCCCATCGCAAGTGGTGGGAGCAGTTCTGGGATCGGAGCTGGATCCACGTGTCGGGCGCCGCATCAGGCGGGCGCATCACCACCAACACCCTGCCGCTGCGCATCGGCGCCGACAGCAACGGGCAGAACCGCTTCCGCGGCCGCATCCGCCGCGCCCGCGTCTTCGGCCGTGCGCTGACGCCAGAGGAGATCGCGGCCCCCGACAAGGCGAGCAGCAGGGCGCTCATCGGCGACTGGACCTTCGACGCTCCGACGAAGGGAGCCTTCGCCAACGCGGCCGGCCCGCCGCTGCCGGCGAAGACGGTGGGCGAGGCCAAGGTCGTCGATGATCCCGGAGGGAAGTGCGTGCAGCTCGACGGCCGCGGCTTCCTGGAGGTGGCCCACCACCCGAAGCTGGCGCTGACGGCGGCTCTCACCCTCGAGGCTTGGGTCGCGCCCGGGAAGCTGCCCACCAGCGGCGCGCGCATCCTCGACAAGTCGAAGGCCGCGACGGCGAACGGCTACCTGCTCGACACGTTCCCCGGCAGCTCGCTTCGGCTGATCGTCGAGCCCGGGACGCTCATCCATCCCGCGAAGCTGTCGCCGGGGAAGTGGTCCCACGTCGCTGCGACCTACGACCCGGCCACCGGCGAGCAGCGGCTCTACGTGAACGGCGAGCAGGTGGCGTCGCAGGCCGTCGGGGCCAAGGTGTCGCAGATCGCGCGGGGCTACGCGCTCCAGCGCTTCATCCAGGCCTGCGCGGGACGGGGTAACTCGCCCATCACGTTCACCGGCACGATCTTCACGGTCGACGCCCGCCACGGCAAGGAGCAATTCGACGCCGACTACCGCCGTTGGGGCGGCCCCTACTGGTTCCAGAATACGCGCCTCGCCTACTGGCCCATGCTCGCATCCGGCGACACCGAGATGATGCTGCCCCTCTTCCGCATGTATATGGAAGCCCTGCCGCTGGCGAAGGCGCGGACGCGAGCCTACTTCGAGCACGACGGCGCCTGCTTCCCCGAGACCATGTACTTCTGGGGCGCCTACGCCAACGACAACTTCGGGTGGAACCGCAAGGGCAAGCCCGTCTCCCACTGCGACAACACCTACATCCGTCACTACTGGTCGGGCGCCCTCGAGCTCGTCGCGCTCATGCTCGAGCATCATGCCTACACGCAGGACGCCGACTTCGCAAGGACGACGCTGATCCCCTTCGCCCGCGAGGCCATCGCCTTCTACGACAGGCACTACCCGCGCGACGAGGTGGGCAAGCTGCTGCTCAAGCCGGCCCAGGCCCTCGAGACGTGGCAGCAGTGCATCAACCCGCTGCCGCCCATCGCTGGCCTGCACTACGACCTCGAGCGCCTGCTCGCGCTGCCGGCCGAGCTCGTCGGGGCCGAGCCGCGCAAGGCGTGGCAGCGCCTGCGCGGCGAGCTGCCCGACCTGCCGAAGGAACAGATCGACGGCGGCGAGATCCTCCTGCCCGCCACGAAAGTGCTCCAGGGCGCGCGGAACTCCGAGAATCCCGAGCTCTACGCCGTCTTCCCCTATCGCCTCTACGGCGTCGGCAAGCCCGACATCGAGGTCGGCCGCGCGACCTTCGCGCGCCGCCGAGTCAGGCGCACCGGCGGCTGGACCCAGGACCCCATCCAGGCTGCCTATCTCGGCCTCGCCGACGTGGCAAGCGGCTACACCGCCCAGAACTTCGCCCGCAAGGATCCCGGCAGCCGCTTCCCCGCCTTCTGGGGCCCGAACTTCGACTGGATCCCCGACCAGGACCACGGCAGCGTCGCACTCATCGCGCTCCAGGCCATGCTCATGCAGGTCGAAGGCCGCGAGATCCTGCTCTTCCCCGCCTGGCCAAAGGGCTGGGACGTGGACTTCAAGCTCTGCGCGGCGCTGCGCACCACCGTCGAGGGGGTCTACCGCGACGGCAAGCTCCAGACGCTCACGGTCACGCCCGAGTCCCGCAGGAAAGACGTCGTCGTCCTCGACCCGCAATGATCCGCGGAGGAACCCGACCGTGCTTCACCGATCGTCGGTGTTTCACCTCGTCGTCCTGACGTGCTGCCTGGCCGCGCACGCCGGTGAGCCAGCGATCCCGTTCCCTGCCGCGCTCGATGCCGCGGCCGTCTCGGTCGAGAAGCTGGACAGCATCCTCGACGACTCGCTCATCCTGGGCAACGGCGACATCAACGCGCTGCTCTACAGCGACGGCAGCAACCTGGTGCTGCGCCTGACCAAGAACGACGTGTGGGACGCGCGGCTCGACGCCAAGCTCGATCCGCCCATCCCCACCCTCAAGCGCATCAAGGAGCTGGCCGCCGGCGAGTGGAAGGACCGCAAGTGGATCCTGCCCGAGGGCTCGACCTGGAAAGGCCCCGACAGCTACCACGCCCATCCCTACCCCTGCCCCCGCGCCTGCGGCATCGTGCGCTTCGGCAGCCGGCCGGCGAAGCCGGCCTGGCGGTGCGTCCGCGCCCAGGGCCGACACAACGCCTGGGAGCGCAAGGGCAACGTGACCGTCATGAGCATTGCGGGCGCCAAGGGCGCCTCCAACGGTTACGCCCTGGGCCCACTCGCCCTGGC
>CBFDBL010000437.1:0-5828 GCA_965603035.1 uncultured bacterium | reverse complement strand
GTACACCAACAACTTCCTCGTCGTGACCTTCGAGGAGGTGGCCGCCAAGGCCATCGAGCTGAAGATCACCGGCTACTACGGCGCCTCGCCCGCCATCCGCGAGCTCGGCATCTACGCACCCGGCGGCACCCTGCCCAAGCCCAAGACGCCGCAGCGGTGACCGCCGCGGCCGCCCTCTCTCCCCCCGCATGCGCGCCCTGCGCCCGTCGGCGCATGGGCACCAGAGGATCAGGACAGGGGCTATGCGAGGGGGCCGGCGGCGCCTCGCCGGCGCGAGCGGGCGGCGCTGGGGCGTGCGGCCGGCGCGGGCAGGCCTGGGCGCGGGGCAGCGGGGGTGACGCGCGGGACGGCAGCGGAGGCACGCAGGTCGGCGAGGCGGCGCAGGACGAACTGCGTGCTGCCCACCGTGATGACGTGGCCCGGGCGCACGCGCTTGCGGTGGATCGGCATCCTCTTCACGAAGGTTCCGTTGTCGCTCCGCAGGTCGATCAGCACGGGCGCGCGGCCGTCCGCGGCGGACTGCGTGGCGAGCAGGCAGTGGAACTCCGAGACGAAGGGGTCCTTGACCCGCAGGTGCGCCAGGCGGTCGCGCCCGATGACCGTCGCCGACGCCGGCGGCAGCACCACCGCCGCGCCGCGCGCCGCGCGCGGCTCCAGCGCGAACACCGCAGGACGCTCAGCCGACGGCCGCGCCGCGTACGGCGGGCGCTGCACCGACACCGTGTCCACGAAGTCCAGCTCGAACGCCCCGACCGTGATCCGGTCGCCCAGCCCCACCACGGCCCGCGCCACCTGCTGCCCGTTCACCGAGGTCCCGTGCCGGCTCCGCGCGTCGAGCAGCAGGAACTTGATGCCAGGACGCTGCCGCACCAGCAGCAGATGGTGCGCCGACACCAGGCCGTGCGGCAGCACGATATGATTCGACGGTGCGCGCCCCACCAGCAATAGGTCGCACCACGACGTCGGGAAGAACGCGCCGCGCAGCGGCCCCGTGCGGACGTGCAGCGAGATCTCCCGCTGCGGCAGCAGCACCACGTCTCCATCGAGCAGCGACACCTCGGTCCCTCTCTCGCCTTCCGCGGCGCACACCGGCACCGCAGACGTAACCCGGCCTCAACACTACGGGGAATCTACGGGGAGGGTGAGCCGGAGCGGCCGGCTCGCCCCCAGTCTAGCGCGCGGCGCCGCCGGTGTCCAGCGCGGAACTGGCGATTCGGGCCGCCGGCCGGCTTGACCGCGCGCCCCGCCGCTGCTATCGTGGCGGCGAGCGGCGATGCCCCGCGAGCCAGGCCCTGCAAGCCGGAGGAAGCAGATGAACGTCGCGGTGCTGGGTGCGAGCGCCAAGCCCGATCGCTACAGCTACCAGGCCCTCAAGCTGCTCGTCGAGAAGGGCCACCGAGCCTTCCCCATCCACCCGCGCCTCGAGGCCATCGAGGGCACGGCGGTGTTCGCCAGCCTCGCGGCCGTGCCCGAGCCGATCGACACCATCACCGTCTACCTCTCGGCCCGCCGCTCCGACCCGCTCGCCGACGACCTCGTGGCCGCCGGCGCCCGCCGCGTCATCTTCCCGCCCGGCGCCGAGAACCCCGGCCTCCAGCGCCGACTCGCCGACGCAGGCGTCGAGGTGCTCGAGGCCTGCCCGCTCGTCATGCTCCGCACCGGCCAGTTCTGAGGGTGAAGCGATGAGGGCAACGACACTCGTGGCAGGGCAGCGTCGTCGCCTGCGGCTGGCTGGAGTTCAAGCTGCTCACCTGGCCGCGATGGCGCGATGGCCAGCCGGCCGAGGCCGCCGTCGTCGCCCCCTTCCGCGCCAGGCCCGCCAACCGCGCCCTCCTCGACCGCCTCGCCTTCGAGGTCGCGCCGCCCGGCTACAGGCCGCCGGCCAAGCCGGCCGACCTGCGCTAGCCGCCGCGCGCCCTCAGTCCTCGGCCAGGAACTCCTCGATCGAGCGGATCCACGGCCTCTGGGCCTTCAGCGCCAGCATGCCTCGGTCGGCCGTGACCAGATCGATCCCGCGGCTCTCCGCCAGGAGGACGTACGCAGCGTCGTAGGCCGACAGGCCGGACTCCGAGGCCACATCGAAGATGCTGGTGTGCCCCTGGTCTGCGGCCGACACACACAGAGCTGGCACTGAGGCGAGCCGCGCCAGCGACTGCCTCGCGTCGCGCTCCGTGATCCGCCCTCGCAGCACCCCTGACCGGAGCACGTTCAGCATCTCGTAATGCCACAGCTGCGGCACGACCAGGACCACGTCTCCCTGCGTCACCTGGTGGAGGAGTCGCTCGGCATGCTCGTTCTGCTCGTCAATGAGGAACCAAGCCGCAGATACGGACACATCTACGACGACCTCCCTGCTCATCGCTTGCGCCCGTCCTCAATGAGGTCCCGGATGGTCTCACCAGGCGGCGGTGGCTTCTGGCGCGAGCGGATCCGACGGAAGAACTCGACGATCTCCTTCGCTTCCGCCTCGCGGTCGCGCTCCTCGAGGTCCTCGCAGGGAACGAGCGCGGCGATGTCCTTCCCGCGGCGCTGGATGACGATGCGCGCGCCCGTGCGGTGCACCTCGTCGAGCAGTTGGGACAGGTGGGTCTTGGCCTCGAAGGTGCCGACACGCTTCACGCCAATGCTCCTAACTGGTTTATCTAACTGGTTTATTTTCGCACACGAGGAGCCCGATGTCAAGGGCTAACAGGAAGTCCTGTCGGGCCAGGAGGTTAGGGGGCTGGCATCGCGCCCGACGCCGCCCAGCGCACGGCGTTGTGCAGGATGGGCGCGAGGTCGGTCGAGCGCTCGGGGTGGGGGCTGGAGACGAGGACGCGGCCGCGGCCGTAGCGGCCGCAGGCGATGGCGGGGGTGTCGACCATGACGCCCTTGGGCGCGCCCACCTTGTTCATCTCGCTGCGGAAGCGGGCGAGGGTGCGGAAGTCGGGGATGTCGGGCCGCTCGGCGGGCGCGAGCAGCGGGCCGTTGGCGTAGCGGATGTCGAACGGGGCGTTGCGGTCGCCGAGCATCTCGCGTCCGTCGGCGGTCAGCTCGATCTGGACGGTGCCGGTGCCGCGCTTCCAGTGCTTGCGGTCGATGACGTTGGCGTCGAGGATGGCGAGGGACCACGAGTAGTTGGCGGCGGCGAGGTAGGCTCCGGCGCAGATGCCCACGTAGCCGTGCCCGTTGCGGACGAAGCCGCGGACGGCCTCCCTGCCCTTCACGGTCAGTGCTTCCGCCTGGCTGCTCCCGCCGCCGCCGGGCATGAGCACCACGTCGAACTGGTCGAGCGCGCCGGCCAGGATCTCCGGCGGCCCCACCCACTCGGTCCGCGTCCCCTCCAGCTCGCGCAGCGCCTCCCAGGCGCGCAGCTTCGACGAGCTGGCACCCGCGGCCTCGTAGATCGCCACGCGCACCTCGCCCACCGCGCGCCGCAGCGGCAGCAGCACGTCGGGGCCGCAGGCGATCACCCCGAGCTCCGTCAGGACGCAGTGGACCTTCAGGCGGTGCTGGCGCGCGCGGAGCGACAGCGGCGGGCCGCGGTAGGTCGTCTCGAGGATCATCGCGCGCGCGCCCAGCCGATCGGCCGCCGACCGCGCCAGGCTGCCGACGGCGGGGTTGCGGAGCAGCACGTGCTTGCGGTCCTCGTCGGCCACCGTGGCGTTGACGGCGTCGAGCATCCGCTGGGCCTGCTCGCGCATGCCCGGGCCGAGGGTCGTGATGACGGAGCTGCCCGTGGTCTTCTGGTTCGTCTTTCGGAAGCCGAAGCCCTCGTGGAGGTCGAGCAGCCAGTCGGGCCGCACGTCGGCGACGAGGCGCCAGAGCGCGGTGGCCAGCTCGCCGCGCGGGGCCTCCCCCTCGGCGCGCGGGAAGCAGCGGTTCAGGTCGCGGTCCGCCTCCGTCGGCAGCAGGCGCTTGCCCGCGCGGAGCGACAGCTCGTTGGCCCGCGGCACGACGACCATCTTGCCCCGCACGAGCGGCCAGTGGCGGACCTGGCGCGCCGCGACAGCCCCGGCCGGCTCGTTGCCGTGGACCCCGCCGACGACCATCACCGTCGGGCCGGCCCGGCCCGAATCCTGGACGTAGTACGGCGTCGCCCACTTCGTGCCCGCCGCCACCACCCCGCCCGGCTCGCCCGCCAGCGCGGCGCTCGCGAGAGCCAGGCACAGGGCCAGCAGCCAAGCGTAGACAGACGTGCGCAGCCTCATGGCCTCAGTAGAGCACATGCGCGGCGGCGGTGCAAGCCCGAGCAGCGAGGGGCCCTGCTGGTTCGGCGTCGAAGCGCCAGGATACCCGCCGCCTTGACGCCCTCGGGCGCCCGTGGTAGGCTCCGCTCCGCGGCAGGTGCGGCGGCCTGACGCCGCGCTGGATTCCCGCGGAGCGGGCGAACGCAGGAGAGCTGCGATGACGCGAGCCGGTGACCGGTCTCCCTCACCCCAGCCCTCTCCCAGAGGGCGAGGGATCTGCTTCTTCTGGGGGCTTTGGATGCTCGCGTTGGCGAGCGGCATCGCCGCGGCCGCGGGCGGCGCGAAGGGCAAACCAGGCGGAGAAGCAATGGGTGACTACGAGGTCGTGGGGCACGAGCAGCGGGAGGGGGCGCTGTGGTATCGCGTGCGGTCGCCCTATCAGCGGGGCGAGACCGCCGTGCGGTTCCTCGTCCCTGTGAAGCTGCCGGCCGCCGAGCGACGGCGGGTGCTGTTCGTCCTGCCCGTCGAGCCTGAGCTCGAGAACCGCTTCGGCGACGGGCTGGCGACGGTGCGGAAGCTCGATGTGGCCGGTCGCTACGGCTTCGTCGTCGTGGCGCCGACGTTCAGCGACCTGCCGTGGTTCTGCGATCACCCGACGAAGGCGGAGCTTCGCCAGGAGACGTATATGCTGAAGGTGGTGGTGCCGCTGGCGGCGAAGCTCTACCCGCACGAGGCGGCGCACCGGGGGCTGCTGGGCTTCAGCAAGAGCGGCTGGGGGGCCTTCAGCCTGCTGCTGCGGCACCCGGAGGCGTTCGGCGCGGCGGTGGCGTGGGACGCGCCGCTCCTGATGGCGAAGCCGAGCTACGGCATGGCGGCGATCGTCGGGAGCCAGGCGAACTTCGAGCGCTACCGCGTCCCGACACTGCTCGAGCGCCACGCCGACGCCGTCCGCGGCCGCAAGCGGCTCGCGCACTTCGGCTACGGCAACTTCCGCAAGCATCACGAGGCGACGCACGCACTGATGGAGCGGCTGCGGATCCCACACGCCTACGCCGACGGCCCGCAGCGACGGCACCACTGGGACGGCGGCTGGGTGCCCGACGCGGCGCGCATGCTCGACGCCCTGCTGCGGTGAGCGCTGCCGCTGGCGCGCAGGAGGCCCGCCTCCGCGGTCCTATGGGTCGCATAGGTCCTATCACTGACCTCTGCTTCAACACTGCAATGCTCGGGCAGCGCCAGGCCTCGCCGGTGTCGTGTTTCCGACCAGTGCGACGAGTATGCGACTGGCCGCATAGTAAGCCACTTGCCCCAGGCTAAGGCTTTAGATTTCGGTTAGGCATTGCCGCACCAGCCACTGCAATAAGCTCGCCGCTGAGCAGCCGCGGCGGGCTCGGCCCGAAGCCGCTGGTAGTGCTCCCCCTACGACTGCACGAGGCTGGTGACGGGGGCACCTTCCACGTCGGCCGAGGTCAGTGAGGCCGCCGCCGGTTGCTTCGCCCGGCGTTCTGCGAAGGCGATGCCGGCCGGAGGTGGACCTGCACCTGCGGCTGGCTGAAGCCCTTCGCCTCCCGTGCCGTGGCGGCACGGTCCGGCTCACTCGGAGTGTGGGCGACGCGAGCTCACGAGCGACCGACAGGCTGGGTGCTGCCGCCGCGTGGT
>CBFDBL010000436.1:0-5829 GCA_965603035.1 uncultured bacterium | reverse complement strand
GGTCCGCGATCGACTGGATCGCCGCGCAGGGCGGCGAGCCGGCGAGCTTCCTGCACGGGGCGGTGGACGCCGCGACGGTCGGGGTGACGGGGCACTCGGGCGGGGGCACGACCTGTTTCGGGGCCGCGATCGGCTACGGCGGCAAGCCGCCGGACCCGCGGGTCAAGGCGCTCGTGGCGATCGCGCCTGCCGGCACGGCCATTGCTTCCAAGGCGGAGCTGCGGACGATCGTCGCGCCCGCGCTCTTCATCGTCGGTGACCGCGACGAGCGGGCGCCGTGGGACCGCGACACGCTGTGGGCCTTCGAGGGCATCGGCGCGCCGACGGCCGCCATCGTGAAGATCCGCGGCGTCGGCCACACCCACTTCGCCGACATCGAGGGCGTCGCGCACAGCATCCGGAGAGTAGGCTTCCAGAAGTGGGCGTGGGGGGTGCTCGGCGGCCGCCGGCTGCAACGGGCCTACAGCGAGATCCACGCGCCGGGCATGCTGCCCGCCCACGAGGCGCAACGCATCCAGATCCGATACGCACTCGCCTTCTTCGACCTCCATCTCAAGGGCGACCGGCGCCGCGAGGCGCTCCTCACCCGCGCCGGCGCCGCAGCGCTCGAGCCCGGCGTCGAGCTCATCGCGCCCGCAGCCCCGGGCTCCCGCCCATCCCGCTAGCCCAAGTTCAACAGTTGGGAGCCTGAAACGCTTCCATGTGCCGATTCACAGGGGGCTGGACCAAACGTCGTGACCACGTGGCCGATCAAGTCTCGACCAGCTTCCTCCACTTGGGCTGCCCGAGCCGAAGGGGTATGTCGAGCCGCAAGCGTTCCAGAAGCGACTGCTGCCACTTGTCTGGCTTGGTGATGCAATGCAGTCCGGGCGCTTGTCGCGCGAGTAGCCGCGTCGGGCCTGAGGGTTCCTGCGGGCCTCGCCCTCGAGATACGTCGAGGTGATGTCGTAGATCGGCAGGTCGTGTCGAGGTCGAAGAGCTCGCCCAGGTAAGCGGCGACACGGTTGCGAGGCCCCTCGGGCGTGCGATACGATTCCACCAACGCCCAGTAGACGTGGTTCTTCCCATTCTTGCGTCGTTGAAGCTCCTTGAGAAACACAAGCGACTTGCCCTCCGTTCCGAGGACAACTATCGCACATGCAAAGGGCCATTCAAGAGGGTAGGTCGTGACTGCATGGCCTCTTGGAGAACCAACGCCTCAGAGAGCCGAATAGCGGCCTGATCGGCCCAAAGAAGACGCGGAAAACGCGAAGAAGAGCCGGAACTGTTGAACTTGAGCTAACGACGGGCTGCGAGCGAACAACAGATCTGCCGCCGCGGGCAGCATCCTCGACCGCTGCCGCCAATGCAAAGGTCTTTGGAAGAGGGTCTGGCTATTGGGAGAAGCCGTTCTCCTCAAGGCTTGTCCCGAGCGTAGTCGAGGGAAAGGTCCCCCCAGCTCCTCTCTTCACTTGGCTGAAGTGTTACTCCAGCCGGAACTCCCTGGCACGGCACCCGCCGGTCCGCTGCTCCCCTCTGGCTTCCTCCGCCCTCGCTTCGCGACGAGGAAGTCGAGGACGAGGAGACCCCAATGCCCTGGGTCAGACTCAGCGCCTGGCGCGCCCTTGACAACCAGGCCGCGAGTGGCTATCCTCGATAGTGGCGAGAGAGCGTTCACGCTCACCCAGGATCCAGGGGAGGACGTTCGCTGCTGCCGGCGTGCGCGCCACCCGCGCAGCTACGCGAAGGCCAGGAGACACGACACCAGGACGGACGCCGTTGGCTTGGGGGTAACGCAATGGCGAAGCTCCGAGTGGCCTGTCCCCACTGCCACAAGGTCTATCGTGTCGATGAGTCGCACCTGGGCCAGAGTGCGCGGTGCAAGCAGTGCGCGGCGACGTTCGTGCTGGCGCGGCAGGAGGGTCAGGACGTCGGGGCGCTGATCGCGGCTCTCGGGCGCGAGCTGGCGGCGGAGCCGACGCGCGCGGACCCGCGGGCGGCGGGGCGGGCGCTCGACGCGCTGTGCCGGATCGGCGAGCCGGCCCTCGTGCCGCTGATCGAGGCGCTGCGCCAGACGACCTACGCCCACAAGGCGCTCGCGCGCATCGGCGGCGAGCGCGCGTTCCTCGCGCTGTGCGCCGAGCTCGACAGCGACGACCCGTACCGCGCGATCGCCGCGGCCGACGCGCTCGCGCGCATCGGCGACCCGCGCGCCCTGCCCGCTCTCAAGCGCCACCGCTGGAACCGCGACCACGACGTCCGCGCCGCCGTGCACGAGGCCGCGACCACCATCCACACCGCCCACCGCGAGATGGCCCAGGGCCGCTGGTTCGCCGTGGACGCCAAACAGCCCTGCGAGCAGGTCCGCCGCGTCCGCTGGCAGCTCCCCCACATCGTGCACGACCCGCCGCTGCGCCAGCGCGCCCTGCGCTGGCACCACGACTTCTGCGCCGCCATGCCCACGATGGCCTTCGCCTCCGATGCCGAGCGCGCCGACACCTGGCACCAGCTCGGCACGCTCATCTTCGCTCTCCTCAACCCCGACAAGCAGCTCATCCTGCGCGACGGCAGACCGACCATCGAGTGCTCCGAGGCCGCCTTCTGCTTCGCCCAGGCACGCAGACTCCAGCCTTGACAGCATGATCCCCCTGCTCTATCCTCGGCCGTGACCGCGATGCTGGCGAGGCGACCCCATCACCCCCCGGGGGCGGCGTGCGATGGACATCGAGCATCTGGGCCTGAACGTGGCGGCGCCGGCGGCGATGGCCGAGTGGTACGTCGAGCACCTGGGGATGCGGGTGGTGCGCGCGGCGGACGAGCCGGTGCCCGTGCGGTTCCTGGCCAACTCGGCAGGCACCCGCATGCTCGAGATCTACCGCAACCCCGAGGCCCCCGTGCCCGACTACTCGCGGGTGGACCCGCTCGTCCTCCACCTGGCCTTCGCGAGCGACGACGTGCGGGCCGACTACGAGCGCCTGCTGGCCGCGGGCGCGACGCCCGCCGCCGCGCCCTATGCCACCGAGACGGGCGACGCGATCGCCATCGTGCGCGACCCCTGGGGCTTCCCCGTCCAACTCTGCCGGCGCGCCGAGCCGATGCTCTAGTCCGCCATGAGGTCCTCGACGACGGGGATGCGCTCGCCGGGGGTGCCGGCGACGCCGTCCGTGACCGCGGCCTCCTGGACGGCGCGGGCCACCGCCTCGGCGACGCCTGGGCTGAAGGGCGAGGGGACGATGTGCTCGGACCACAGCAGCGACCTGTCCACGGCGGCCGCGATGGCCATGGCGGCCGCGAGCTTCATCCCCTCGGTGATGCGCGAGGCGTGGCAGTCGAGCGCGCCGCGGAAGACGCCGGGGAAGGCGAGCACGTTGTTGATCTGGTTCGGGTAGTCGCTGCGGCCCGTGGCCATGACGGCGACGTGAGGCAGTGCGTCCTCGGGGTCGATCTCGGGATCGGGGTTCGACATGGCGAAGACGATCGGGGCGTCGGCCATGCGCTGGATGTCGGGCACGGTGAGGGTCCCAGGCCCCGAGAGGCCGATGAAGACGTCGGCGCCGGCGATGACGTCGGCGAGCAGGCCGCGCATCCCTCTCGGATTGGTGTGCTCGGCGTACCAGCGCTTGTAGGGGTTCATGTGCTCGGAGCGGCCTCGGTGAATGGCGCCGACGCGGTCGCAGCCGATGATGTCGCGCGCGCCGGCGG
This sequence comes from uncultured bacterium, assembly GCA_965603035.1. GTDB lineage: Bacteria > Planctomycetota > PUPC01 > DSUN01 > DSUN01 > CAZDNN01. Next base: position 2,148 of record CBFDBL010000436.1, on the reverse strand, counting down.
CCATGAGCAGGCGGGTGCAGGCCGTGCCCGCGGCGCCGACGCCGCTGAACACGATCCTGGCGTCGGCGAGGGTCTTGCCGACGATCTCGAGGGCATTGGTGAGTGCGGCGAGGGTGACGATGGCGGTGCCGTGCTGGTCGTCGTGGAACACGGGGATGTCGAGCTCGGCCTGGAGGCGCCGCTCGATCTCGAAGCAGCGGGGCGCCGCGATGTCCTCGAGATTGATGCCACCGAAGGCGGGAGCGAGGGCCTTGACCATGTCGACGATCCGGTCGGTGTCGCGCTCGGCGAGGCAGATGGGCACGGCGTTGACGCCGCCGAACTGCCTGAAGAGCATCGCCTTGCCTTCCATCACCGGCAGCGCGCACAGCGGGCCGAGATCGCCGAGGCCCAGGACGGCGCTGCCGTCGGTCACCACGGCCACGGCGTTGCGCTTCATCGTCAGGCGGTAGGCGCGCCGGGGGTCCTCGTGGACGGCGCGGCAGATGCGCGCGACCCCCGGCGTGTAGACCCTCGCGAGGTCCGCTGCGTTCGCCACCGCCACGCGGTTGCTCGTCTCGATCTTCCCGCCCTCGTGGCAGGCGAACGTGCGGTCCTCGATGCTCACGACCTCGATGTCGTCGAGCGCCCGCACCGCCGCCGCGATGGCGTGCTGGTGCTCGGGGTCGCTGGCACGCACCGTCACGTCGCGGACGAGCACCTGCCGCGTCTCGCCCATGATCGTGATGTCGTGCAGGTCGCCGCCCGCCGCGGCGATGGCCGCAGCGACCCCGGCGAACATCCCGGGACGGTTGGGCAGCCGGAGCCGGAACCTCAGGGCGAAGGCGGGACTGCATGCGCGGGACATGGGAAGGTCCTCCGTGGCAGTTGGCAGCCGTCCGGCGCCGCCACACGGCCGGCGTGGCGCCATCCTACCCCACAGCCGGCGCACGAGCAAGAACGCGATGCCGCTGGAGCTGCGGGCCCCCGCGCGTATAATGCGCGCAGGGGAGCCCATCGAACCGCGACGCAGGAGACGACGGGCATGCGCACGACACTCACGCGGCGGCGATTCATCGCGAGCAGCCTGCCTGCCCTGGCCGGGCTCTCGCTCCTGGGTCGGCAGACATCAGCCAAGGAGGCCGATCCCCTGAAGGCACCCAGCAAGCGGTGGCCCTTCTACGCCTTCGACAACGGCCTGCGGACCGTCAAAACCGTCGAGGCGAAGGTCAAGCTGCTCCACGACCTCGGCTACGTGGGCATCGAGTACCACCTCAACCCCAAGCAACTGCCCGCCATGCTCGAGGCACTCGACAAGCACGGCCTCCAGCTCAACGCCGTCTACACCGTGCCGTGGCTCGAGGCACCCGTGCCCGCCCACTGGCCCGAGGCCATCAAGCTGATGAAAGGCCGCGCCACCCGCATCGAGATGGCCATCCGCAGCAAGCAGCACAGGAAGGCCTCCGACCCCGCCGGCGACGCGCGCGGCGCCGAGCTGCTCAAGCAGGTCTCCGACCTGTGCGCCGACACCGGACCGGTCGTCTCGATCTACCCGCACACGGGCTTCTGGACCGAGAAGGTCGACGACGGCGTCCGCCTGGCGAAGAAGACGGGCCGCAAGAACGTCGGGACCAACTTCAATCTCGTCCACTGGCACTGGGTCAAGCAGACGCGGTCGGTCGAGGAGACCCTCCGCGCGGCGCTGCCCCACCTGTTCAGCGTGACGATCAACAACGGGACGAAGGCGGGGCGGAAGATCAGCTCGCTCGATCGGGGCGACTACGGCCTGCTCGGCTTCCTGAAGACGGTGAAGCAGGTCGGCTACACGGGGCAGGTGGGCCTCCAGTGCTACAGCGTGCCCGGCCCGTCGGAGGAGCACCTGAAGCGCTCGATGGCCACGTGGCGGCAGCTTCTCGAGCAGCTTGGGCTGTCGTGAGCGGCTAGCGGCGCGGAGGGAGGTCGATGATGCGGCGTGCCTCGTCGGGGGAGGCGGGCTCGCGGCCCATCTGGCGGGCGATGCGCGCGATGCGCTCGACGAGGCGCGGGTTGGTGGCGAGCTCGGTGCGCTCGCGGTCGTAGTAGAGGGCGTCCTCGAGGCCGACGCGCACGTGGCCGCCGGCCGCGATCCCCCCGGCGTTCTTCCCGGAGGAGCCTGATCCTTTCCATCCG
>CBFDBL010000435.1:0-5832 GCA_965603035.1 uncultured bacterium | reverse complement strand
ACCTCGCCGAGCGGCCCGAGTTGCCCGACGTGTTGCCGGCGCCCGCCGCCGTCGCAGCGCCTGCCGCCCCTGCCTCCGAGGGCGCCGCCTTCGCCGCCGCGCCCGCAGCGGGCTTCGGCGCCGCCTTCGCCGCGGCCTTCGCCGCCGCCTTCGCCGCCGCCCGTGCCTTGTCCTTCGCGGCACGGGCTTTCACGATCGCCTTCTCGTCCCGCGCCCCGGCACCCTGTGCCACCACGGGCCGCCCGTAGTGCATGCGCAACAGATTGGCCTGCGCACCGTCCATGGTGCTCGAGTGGGACTTCACAGCGATGCGCAGCTCCTGGCACTTCGCCAGGAGCTGCGTGTTGCTCAGGCCGAGCTCTCTCGAGAGTTCGTACACCCGTATTCGCACGCTTCGCCTCCTCTTCGGGGCGGTGCAACGCCAGGGTGCCAGCGCTTAGCACCGTGGCGTCTCGTCGGCTTCGTCGCTCGTTGCGGCCGCGTCGTCGGCCGGCGCGGCAGGCGCCTCGCCTTCGGCGGGCGCGGCTTCCTCGGCGGCAGCCGGCTCACCTTCCTCGGCGGGGGTCTCTTCAGCTTCGGCCTCAGGCTCCGCCTCGCCCTCGTCAGCGGGGGCCTCTTCACCTTGGGCCTCGGGCTCCTCGCTGGGCGCGGCTTCTTCGGCGGCGGCCTCTTGGGCCTCAGGCTCCTCGGCGGGCGCGGCTTCCTCTTCGGCAGCCGGCTCACCTTCCTCGGCGGGGGCCTCTTCGCCTTCGGGCTCGGGCTCCTCGCTGAGCGCGCCTTCTTCGGCGGAGGCCTCTTCAGCCTCGGGCTCCTCGGCGGGCGCGGCTTCCTCTTCGGGAGCCGGCTCGCCTTCCTCGCCGGGGGCCTCTTCGCCTTCGGCCTCGGGCTCCGCCTCGCCCTCGTCGGCGGGGGCCTCTTCGCCTTCGGCCTCGGCCTCGGCGGCGGCAGCTTCGGCGGCGGCGGCGGCTTCGGCGGCGGCAGCTTCGGCGGCGGCGGCAGCTTCGGCCGCGGCAGCTTCGGCGGCGGCGGCGGCTTCAGCGACGCGCCGCTCGGCGAGCACGTCGGCCATCTCCTTGGCGCGCGCGTAGATCTCCGCGGCCTTGTCCTCGGCGATGTCGAAGCGCTCGATCCAGGCGGCGGCGCCCTCCGCGATGTCCTCGACGGCGTAGCCCATCTGGAAGAGCCGCGGCGCGAAGCGGTCCGGCACGTCCTCGATCTCGCCGAAGGTCTCGACCATCTCCTCGAGCTCCCGCGCCGCTTCGGCCTCGCTCAGGATATCGATGTCCACGTCGCACAGCTTTGCCGCCAGCCGCACGTTGCGCCCGCGCTTGCCGATCGCGAGCGACAGCTCGTCCTCGGGCACGACCACCCGCGCGCGGTTCAGCTCCGCCAGCACCGCCACGTCGCGCACCTCGGCAGGCTTCAGCGCGTTCGCGATCAGCGAGTCCCGCGCCTCGCTCCACCGCACGATGTCGATCTTCTCGTCGTTGAGCTCCGCCACGATGTTCTTGATCCGCGAGCCCCGCACCCCCACGCATGCGCCCACGGCGTCCACCTTGGAGTCCGCGCTCGCGACCGCCACCTTCGCGCGGTAGCCCGGCTCGCGCGCGATGACCATGATCTCGATGACCCGCTCGGCGATCTCCGGCACCTCGAGCTCGAAGAGCCGGCGGATGAACTCCGGGTTCGCCCGCGAGAGCAGGATGCGCACGCGGCTGCCGACCCGGCGGACGTCGAACAGGTAGCAGCGGATGCGGTCGCCGATGCGGTAGCCCTCCTCGGGCACCTGCTCGCTGCGCGGGAGGATGGCCTCGGTGCGGCCGAGGTTGACGATGATGGTCGAGCCCTCGAAGCGCTGGATCATGCCGCTGACGATCTGGCGCAGGCGGCCCTCGTAGTCGCGGTAGAGCGCCTCCTGCTCCGCGTCGCGGATCTTCTGGATGATCACCTGCTTCGCCGTCTGGGCCGCGATGCGGCCCACGTCCACCGCGTCGACCTCCTCGTTGCCGTCGAACGCCTGGATCGTCCCCGACTCGCGATCCACGAACACCGCGATGTCGGCCTTCGGGCCATAGTGTCGCCGAGCCGCCGACACCAGAGCGTCCTCCAGCGCGTCGAAGATGATGTCCTTGTCGATGTCCTTCTCACGGTGGATGCTGTCCACCAGTCGCAGCAGATCGCCGTTCAACGGCTTTGCTCCTCCTCAGTCCAACAAAAAGAGTGGGAACCCATCCCACTCTTGACCAACCCGGGCCGCGCACGCCAGGTGGGAGTGCCTGGCGCGTGTCAGGTATTGGCCATAGTAGGCGCCACCGTCAGGTTCTCCCCACTCTCGGCGTCAAAGACGTGGCAGCGGGCCACGTCCACACGGATGCGCAGCGACTCGCCCACACGGGCCTTCTCGTGAGCGTCCACCTTCGCCACGATGTCGTGCGGCCCCACCGACAGGTAGAGCAGCATCTCGTCGCCCAGAGGCTCCACCACGTTCACCGTGGCGTCCACGACCGACCCCGCTGCCACCTCCTCCCCAGCGTGCACCGGCACCAGATGCTCGGGGCGCATCCCCCACGTCACCGTGCGGCCCACGTGCCCCGCCAGCACCCCGGCGAAGCGCTCGGGCAGCTCCAGCCGACCAGCCTCCAGCACCACGCACAGCCGCCCGTCCGACGCCGCCACCTCGCCGTCCGCGAAGTTCATCGGCGGCGTCCCGATGAACCCCGCGACGAAGCGGCTGGCCGGGCGGTCGTAGATCTCCAGCGGCGGGGCGACCTGCATCAGCTCGCCGTCGTTCATCACCGCGATCCGATCGCCCAGGGTCATCGCCTCCACCTGGTCGTGGGTCACGTAGATCATCGTCGTCTGGAGGCGATGGTGCAGCTTGTTGAGCTCCGCGCGCATCTCCACGCGCAGCTTCGCGTCCAGGTTGCTCAGCGGCTCGTCGAACAGGAACACGGCCGGCTTGCGCACGATCGCGCGGCCCACGGCCACGCGCTGCCGCTGCCCGCCCGACAGCGCCTTCGGCTTGCGGTCCAGCAGCGCCTCGATCCCCAGAACCCGAGCCGCCTCCAGCACACGCTCCTGGATCTCGGCGCGCTTGAACTTCCGGAGCTTCAGGCCGAACGCCATGTTGTTGTACACCGTCATGTGCGGGTACAAGGCGTAGTTCTGGAACACCATCGCGATGTCGCGGTCCTTCGGGGGGACGTCGTTGACCACCCGCTCGCCGATCCGGATCGTCCCCTCCGTGATCTCCTCCAGCCCCGCCACCATGCGCAGGGTCGTGGACTTGCCGCAGCCCGACGGGCCCACCAGCACCATCAGCTCGCGGTCCTCGATGTGCAGCGACGCGTCCTTCACCGCGAGCACGGAGCCGGGGTACACCTTCGTGACGTGCTCGAGGATCACTTCCGCCATGGCTTAGCCCATGATCCACTAGTGCCGCGGGGTGACGGCCCCGGGGATCGACCTTACTCCAGAAGCCACATGCCACTAGAATGATTGATTATACGCTCTCGCGCCCCGCTGTCAAGCCCAAATCGGCTCTCGGTGGGCCGGCGCGGCTCCCCTGCCCCTCCCGGCCGCCGCCCGCCACGTCCGCCCCTTGACGCCCGCCGACCCACCCCCTACAATCGGCCCGCCATGAGCCAGCGACGCCCCACCCACGCCGACTGCCTCTGGGTACCCGCACAAGCCCTGCGCGGCCGGCGATGGGACCCGGCTCACTGGAGCCCGCGCTTCGACGGCCTCGAGCGCCTCGCCCACCTCCCCTCCCGGCCCCTCGGCGACTTCATCGAGCGCATCACCTACGGCCCCATCGTCACCGGCCGACGGCCCACCCCCGCCACGAGCGGCGTCGTCATCGTCGACCAGCGCGCCGTCCGCGCCACCGGCGTCGTCCTCGACCGCGCCGTCACCGTCGCCGAAGGCCCCCCCTACGACCTGCCCCGATGCCGCCTGCGCCCGCGCGACGTCGTCCTCTGCCGCTCCGGAGCCGGCACCCTCGCCCGCAAGCGCTTCACCGTCTTCGACCGCCGCATCCACGCCACCGTGAGCTGCTTCGTGGACCTCGTCCGCCTCCGCGACATCAACCCCTACTACCTCGTCACCTTCCTCCGCTCCCCCCTCGGCTGGGCCCAGATCGACCGCCTCATCAACGGCGTCGGCACCCCCAACCTCAGCTTCGCCGAGATCCGCTCCCTCCGCATCCCCACCGCGCCGCCCGCCGAGCAGCACGCCGTCGAAGCCGCCTGGCGGACCGTCCGCAAGCTCCATCGCCGGGGCCGCCTCGACGCCGCCCAGGCCGCGCTCGACGCCCTCGCCGCGCAGCTCGACCAGCGCCTCCACGCCCTCGCCGACGCCCCCGTCACTCCCCCCGCAGCTCGAAGGTAAGCGTCACGTCCCCCCCGATCCCGATCCGATCCCCATCCGCCAGCACCCGGCTCCGCACACGCTCCCCCGCCACGAACGTCCCCGTGCGGCTGTAGAGGTCGTAGAGCACGTAGCCCCGCGCCTCGGGCCGGATCTTCGCATGCTCGCGCGACACGTTCGGATTGTTCCGCACCCGCACGTGCGCGTGCTCGCCGCGGCCGATCGTCAGCTCGCGAGTCGCCTGCACCTGGAACCGCCGGCCACCCAGGCGCAGCACCCCACGCGGCAGCGACACCGCCTCCACCGGCCCCGACGGCACCGTCCGCAGGAAATCGCGCCGCGCCTGCTCGCGCTCGGCCTCCGCAGCCGCCCGCGCCGCGCGCTCCGCCTCCTCCTCCCGCCGCCGACGCTTCGCCTCCCGCGCGCCGCGCAGACGACGCACGTACCCCACGCCCCCCAGCGCCAGCGCATACGGCACCGCCACCCCAGCAGCCACCAGCAGCCACTGCCACCACGTCACCGACAGCAGCGGATTCCGCACCTCGTCCGCCGCACGCCCCGGCGACAGCGTCAGCGACGGCCACCGCCCCCCCGCCGCCGCCCGCGACAGCCCCGCCACGTGCCCGGCGAGACACAGCACGGTGCCCCCCGACGCGTGCCGCGCGTCCAGCCGCAGCTCCCCCTCGCGCGTCACCAGCGTATCCGCCCGCGCCCCCCCAGGCGTGCTCCCAAGGCTGTCGCCCAGCAGCATCTTCTCGCGAGGCTTCGGATACTGATCCTTCACCGTACGCCACGGCACGTCCAGCTCGTTCCACCCAAACGACACCGTGTCGCGCCCGAACCCCCGCTGCCGCGGCGGCGCCTTCGGGCACGTGAACTTCTGCTTCGACCGCCCCGCCTCGTGCCCCGCCACCAGCGGCTCGAGCTTCTCGAACCACAGAGGCCCCTTCACCTCGCTCGCCGGCATGAACTTCCCGCCCCGGTAGTCCTGGCAGTAGAACTCCACCGCCTCGAACAGCACACCCAGGTGCCCCCGGCACTTCGTGTCCAGCGACGACTCGACCGCCATCGACAGCACCGGCATCAGGATACTCAGCACGATGCCCAGGACGATGATCGCGATCGTCGTCTCCAGCACAGTCCTCCCCTCGCGTTGCGCCGCCGCTCGTCGCATGGCAGACCCGCGCCTCACCGCTACACCCCCCTCGGGTCCGATTGTAGTTCCAGCCCCCACCATCGTCAACACCCACACCCTCAGCACCCTCGCCCCCTCCCGCCACGCCTGCCTTGGTTGCACACCTTCGAAGGTGTGCAACCAAGAGGCCATTGCGGTGTTCGCAACCCACTGCCGGCCAACGCGTTGCGAGGCACCGGTTCTCCCCTTCACCCCAGGGATGGGTGGATGGATGGATGTCAGAGCACGGCCCGACCACAGGCGCGTGCCACATCGCAAATGCCTCGGAT
>CBFDBL010000434.1:0-5842 GCA_965603035.1 uncultured bacterium | reverse complement strand
GCGGCCTGGGCTCGAGGACTGGACGCTCGACGGGCTGGTGGCGGCCGCGAGCGCGCGCGCCCGGGAGCTGCACGCCGAGCTGCCGACCCACGGCGACACGCCGCTGGCGCGCTGGCGGGCCGTCGTGGCCGAGCTCCGGCGCCGGAACATCCTGGTCGCCGTGCTCGTGGACGATGCCGAGGCTGCCGGCCGCGGCTTCCTCGACGACCTCGTCGCGCTCCTGGAGAGCGAGGCGGCGCGGGTGGCCACGCGCATTCTCCTGGCCGGGGGCGAGGGCCTGCTCGAGCGGGTTGCCTGCCCGCCGCTCGAGGGGCTCGTCGGCGCCTCGTGCGAGCTCCGGCCCCTGGAGACCAACGAGGTGGCGGCCTACATCGCGCACCGCCTGATCCGCGCCTCCGGGCACCGCACGCTGCTCTTCACCCGCCAGGCCGTGGAGCTCATCGCCGAGCACTCGCGCGGCATCCCGCGGCTCATCAACGTCGTGGCCGACGCCGCGCTCTTTGCCGCCTGCAAGGCAGGGCAGCACCGCATCGGCCGCGACCTCGTCGCTCAGGCCATCCGCGCCGCTCTCGAGCCGCCCCGCCCGACAGAGCCCGACTGATCGTTGCCGGACTGGCCGTCGCTGGCGTTCTGCCCGTCGGTGTGCTATCGTGCTCGCGCCAACCGTGCGAGGAGCGACGGCCATGGCGAGACGCGCACGCGCGGGGGTCGTCTGGGTGGCTGCATTCAGTGCCTGTTGCGGCCAGGCGCCGGCCGCCGAGACGCCCCAGCAGATCTACGACGAGCTCAATCGCTTCTGCATCGCCGAGTTCGGCGCCGAGTATGCCCACAACGAGATCTACGCCGACAACGTGTTCATCACCAAAGGCCGCGACCGCGGCACAGGCTACGGCAGGGCCCGCTTCATCGGCACGGGCGAGCGCGGCTTCTCGGTCGGCTGGACGCTGACCGTCCAGACGGCCCCCGGCGCGGCCGTGACCATCACCGACAGGGCCGGCAAGCAGGTCTTCGCGGGCGAGGCCGACGCCCAGGGCGTCGTCCGTGCCGAGCTGCTCCAGTTCACGCAATGGCCCGACAAGAAGGCGATTCACACGCCCCACACCGTGACGGCGGCGAAGGACGGAGAGACTGCGAAGCGGCAGGTGGAGATGAACAGCCTCACCTCGATCGAGCTGCCCCTGGCACCAGCCGCCCCTTGACCCCCGCGGGCTTCCGCGCTATGCTACGGCCAGGCGCCAGGATTCCGTCGGGGGCAAGGCAATGGGATCGCAATCCCCTGTAACCCAGGCCGGCATCGGCCGGCCGCAGGCCACCGCCAGCGACCTGCTGGCGCACCTGGCGCGCGGCGAGCCGCTGCCCGTCTACGCGCTTCTGGGCATCGATCCCCTGGGCCGCTCCGTGGCGACCGCGGCGCTGTCGCAGGCCGCCCTTGGACCCGAGGCCCGCGAGCGCTGGGTCTCCCGCTACCAGGGCGACGCCGTCGCCGACGCCGCGGAGCTCTACGCTCGCCTGCGGGAGCAGGGGGCGGCCGGCTCCCGCAGGCTGGTATTCGTTGCCAACGCGCAGACGCTCCTCGACGCCGACCGGGCGGCGTTCCTGGGCTACGTCGCGGACCCGCCGGCGCGCCCCGTCCTCGTCCTGGTGCTCAACGTGCCGCCGGGCGATCTGGAGGTCGCATCGGCCATCGCCCGCGTCGGGATGCTCGCCTGGTGCACGCGGCCTACCGACGCTGACCTGGCGGGTTGGGCTGGCTACCTGGCGCGGCGACGGGGCGCCGCCATCGAGGCTGCTGCCGCGGCGCGGCTGGTCGAGTACGCCGGCCCGCATCTCTACGTGCTCGAGGACGCCGTCCTCCGCGTGCTCGGCGACTCGATTACCGAGGGCGACATCGAGAGCATTGCGGGCGATCTGCCCATCGCGGCCATCCTCGAGCTCACCGCTCACGCGCTCCGCAAGCACCGCCGCACCGCGTCCCAGATTCTCGAGCACCTGCTCGACGAGGGACGCGACAACCGCTACATCCTGCGCAGCGTCCGCCGCGTCCTCGAGGACCTGGTCCGGGTGCGCGAGTTGCTGGACACGGGGACGCTCGACGGCGCCATCGCCGAGGCCATGGGGCGGAAGCCCGGCCACTACCTCGACCAGCTCCTGGCGCAGGTGCGCTGCCGCTCAAAGGCCGAGCTCCGCCGCAGCCTCGACCTGCTGGACAAGGCGCGCCGCGACGCCGAGAACGGGGGCGAGACCCTCGAGCGGCTCCTCAGCCGCCTGTGCCGACACAGCGTCGAGCGGTCGTGGCCCTATCGGGCGCTCCACCTCTGGATCGCCGCCGTCGCCCACCGCTGACACCTTGCGCGGCCGCCTTCCGCGGCGTAGAATCCCATCGCAGCCACTTGGTCCGCCTTGACGAGGACAGCCCATGTGCGCGACATCCGCCCCGTTGCTGACCCTGGCCCTGTGCCTTCTCTGCGGAGCCTGCATGCCGAAGGAGACCTTGGCCGTGGACGCCTTGCCGCCGCCGGAGTTCCTGCCGCAAGAGGGGACGTGGGAGCCGATCGCCGAGCTGTGCGACGAGTTCGAGGGCACGGCGCTCGACGCCGCGAGGTGGCACCCGCGCAACCCGAGCTGGAAGGGCCGCCTGCCCGCCTGGTTCCACACGGCCAATGTCGCGGTCCGCGACGGCAAGCTGCATCTGACGATGAAGGCCGAGGACCTGCCCGACCTCCCCAAGGGCTACCACACCTTCACGTCCGCCGCCGTCAAGAGCAAGGCGAAGGTGCGGTACGGCTACTTCGAGATCCGATGCCGAGCGATGGACTCCAGGGGCTCCAGCGCCTTCTGGTTCTACGACGGCACGCCCGAGATCTGGACCGAGATCGACATGTTCGAGATGGGCGCCGGCCATCCCAGGCACGAGCGCACGGTGCACATGAACGCCCACGTGTTCCACACCCTGGTCAACGCCGACCGCCACTGGGCGAAGGGAGGGAAATGGAATGCCCCCTGGCGGCTCGCCGACGACTTCCACGTCTACGCGCTCGAGTGGGACCCCGCCGAGCTCCGCTACTTCGTGGACGGGAAGATCGTCCACACCCTGCCCAACACCCACTGGCACCAGCCGCTGACCCTCAACTTCGACAGCGAGACCATGCCCAAGTGGTTCGGCCTGCCCGACCCCAAGCGCCTGCCTTCGACCTTCAGCATCGTCTACGTCCGCTCGTGGCGGCGGGCCGAACCCGCCTATCCCGTCGAGCTGCGGCACTGCACGATCCGCTTCCCCGACGCGAAGCTCGCCGACGTGGGCGGCAAGCAGGCGACGTGGCGGCTGAAGACGGAGGGGCAGGGTGCGCTGCTCGTCCACGGCCGCTTCACCCGCGATGGCAAGCCTGGGCGCATCTGGCTCGAGTACGACGACGACGCCTTCTACCAGGCCCAGAATGCCGCCAGCGTGGAGAAGCGCGTCCTCGTCAAGGACAAGGCCGGCCGCCCCGTCGCCTTCGCGTTCCGCTGGACGAAGGTCAAGGGCGAGAAGGCCCACAACGGCTATCGCGCGACCTGGGTGGACATCGCGCCGCCGCCGCCAGTCCCGTCCGGCGACGAGCGCGCCCATGAGTTCGTGGCCGAGACGGGCGGCGTCGTGCGCATGACGCTGAACTACTGAGGAGCGACGGCGTGACGAAGCTGAGGGTTGGGGTCCTGGGGCTGCGGCGGGGCCGCACGCACCTGCGAAACTTCCTGCGCCTCGACGAGGCCGAGGTGGTCGGCGCGGCCGACCGCTACGAGCAGTGGCGGCAGAGGGCCGAGGAGATGGTCGAGGGCGCCGCTGCCGAGCGCCCGAGGATCGTCCAGGAGTACGACGAGCTGCTGGCCATGGAGCCCGACGCCGTCGTGGTCGCCACGAACGGCAAGCGCCAGGTCGAGCACGCGTGCCAGGCGCTCGAGGCCGGCTGCCACGTGCTCAGCGAGGTCCCCGGCGCCTACACCGAGGCCGAGTGGGTGCGCCTGCGCGACACGGTGCAGCGCACCGGCAGGACGTACATGCTGGGCGAGAACTCGTGCTTCCTCGACTTCCTCCGCTACTGGCGCCGGTGGCTGCTGGACGGCGAGCTCGGCCCCGTGTCGCTCGCCGAGGGCGAGTACGTCCACTACCTGCCGCAGTCGCTCTACACGCCGGATGGCAGTCGTCTGTCGCCATCGCAGGCGCGGGAGCAGGGCCGCACGGACGTCAAGCCGATCTGGCGGGCCGACCAGCCGCCCATCCAGTACCTCACCCACGACCTCGGCCCGCTGCTCGAGGTGCTCGACGACCGCTGCGTGTCGGTGTGCTGCCGCAGCGCGCCGTGGCGCAGCCGCGAGGCGCCGCTCCGCTGCGACGGGCAGTTCGCCCTCCTCGAGACCGCGAAGGGCACCCTGATCCGGCTGCTGGTGACGCTGAACACGAAGCGGCCGGGCGAGCACCGCTACCGGCTCTTCGGGGTGGACGGCGGCGCCGAGTGGTTCAGCGACGAGGGCTACTGCCGCGCGTCGTTGCGGGATCGCCCCGAGCGCGACGGCTGGCAGCGGCTCGACATCGGCGCCGCGGCGGCCGAGGACGACCCGACGGCCGGGCACGGTGGCACCGACCTGAAGCTCGCGCGCTGCTTCGCCCAAGCCATCCTCGACGGCCGCCCCGCGCCCATCGACGTCTACCGCGCCATCGAGTACTCGCTGCCTGGCATCATCGCCGCACGCTCCGCCGACCTCGGTGGCGTGCCCCTCCCCATCCCCGACCTACGCCCCCAGGCCTTCGCCGGCACAGCGTTCTGGGACGCTGTCGGGCTGCCCGAGCGCGATCCGGCATCCAAGAGCTGAGGGGTGGGTCCGCGCCTGGCGCTACTTGTGCAGCGTCTTCTCGATCTCGGTGGCGGCGTCGTTGTCGGGGTCGAGGGCGCGGATGGCGGCGAGGGCCTTGCGGCAGGCCTGGGGCTGGGCCGAGGCGGCGAGGGTGCGGGCGTGGCCGACGAGGGCCTTCATGTCCGTGGGGTCGATGGCGGCGGAGACGCCGTACTCGCGGGCGGCCTGTGCGGGGTCGGTCGCTGCCTCGTAGCACTTGGCGGCGGCCATGTGGATGCCGAGGTCGAAGGGGTTGATGTAGATGGCGTCGAGGTAGGTGGCGGCGGCTTCGGCGTGGTGGCCCTCGTCGGCCAGGAGGTCGGCGAGCTCGATGCGTGCCTCGACGTCGTTGGAGTCGAGCTTGCAGAGGTCGCGGAGGACGGCGATGGCTTTCTGGGGCTTGTCGTCGTCGGCGTAGAGCTGGGCGAGGAGCTTGTAGGGGTTGCGGCCCTTCTGGATGAAGCGCGGCGCGAGTCGGCGGGCGGCCTCGAGCTCGGTGACGGCCTCGTCGGTGAAGTCGGCGCGGGTGAGCAGCCCGAGGTAGAGGCGAGCGGGGAAGTAGTCGGGGTCGGCCTTCTTGGCGGCTCGGTAGTGCTTCTCGGCGGCCTCTTCGTCCTTGTCGATGGTGTAGGCGATGAAGCCGAGGAGCCCGTGTGCCCGCGGGAGCTTGGGGTCGAGCGCGACGGCCTTGGCGGCGGCGGCCTTGGCCTCCTTGGGCTTCCTGGCCTGGAGTCGGCCCATGGCGACGCGAACCCACAGGCCGGTGTTCTTGTCGTCTTTCTTGACCTTCTCCTCGAGCTCCTTGAGCTCCTTGCTGTTGATGCGGGTGGCGCGCCGAATGGGCTTGGCATAGCGGGTGACGCAGGCGAGGGCCTCGTCGTTGAGCTGCTCGAGGGTCCTGCCTGTGGCAGCGGGGAGGACCTCGGCGGTCTGCTTGCCCGTATCGAGGCAGTCGTTGAAGGTGGCCGTGTCC
>CBFDBL010000433.1:0-5848 GCA_965603035.1 uncultured bacterium | reverse complement strand
GCCGCCGAGCTGGGCGGCGTACCACTGGATGATGGAGCTCTGGAGGAGCTCCATCCTCTGCTCCTCGGGCCGTGCGAGCGGCGGGCGCAGGCCCCGCGCCTGTGCGGGCTCGGGCGCCGGCAGGCCGGCTGCGGCGAGGCCGAGGCAGACGGCCATCCCCGCCCTCGTGAGCGCGCGCGGCGCCTGCCACACGCGCTGGAAGCACTGAGTGCCGTGGCGCCGCTGGAGCCAGCACCCGCCCTCGCACGCCGCGGCGTAGCGGCAGCTCGCGCACGCGCCCCGCGGCGTCCACGCCCGCAGCTCGGCGAAGCCCTGCTCCCAGATCGCGCGCAGCGGCGTCCGCAGCACGCTCCCCGCGCTGGTGGAGCGGTCCATCGTCGTGCACGGCACGACCTCGCCGTCGGGCAGGACGACGCACTGCGCCTTGCCGGCGCCGCAGAAGAAGGGCTGGTCGCGCACCAGCGGCTCCCAGGGGCCGCAGTAGCCGATCTCGTCGGCCATGGCGACGGGGAAGTGGCCGCGCTTCGACGCGGCGAACCGCAGCAGGGCCTTGAGCTGCGAGCGGGAGAGGAAGAGGTCGTGCCGCTGCGCCGCCCTGCCTTCGGGCACGACCAGGTGGAGCCCCCACGAGGTCGCGCCGCTGCCGAGCACGATGGCGAAGGTCTCGGCCAGGCGATCGACGTTCTGGGTGGTGACGGTCGTGCCGGCGGCCGTGCCGTCGGTGGCGAGGTGCGCGAAGAAGGCGATGCTCTCGAGCGCCGCGTCGAAGGCGCCGAGGCGGCCGCGGAAGACGTCGTGGACCTCGCGCGGCCCGTCGAGGCTCACCGCGGCGAAGCACGGCGGCCACTCCTCCATCGCGCGGCGCGCCAGGCGGCCGGGCATCGTCGCGGTGTTGAGGCTCCAGCGCACGCGGTGGGCCCGCAGGATGTGGATCAGCGCCGGCAGGTCGCCGCGGGCCAACGGCTCGCCGCCCGTAAGGAGCAGTTCCTCGACGCCCATCTCGGCGACCTGCGCGATCAGCTCTGCCGCCTGGCGGAGCGACAGCTCCGGCCCCCCGCCGTCCCCTGCTGCCAGGCAGTGGGCGCACGACATCGGGCAGCGGCTCGTCACCATCCACTGCACCAGCCGCGGCACCCGCGTCCAGCCGTGCTCGGCGAAGAAGGCGTCGTCCGCCATCGCTGCGCCGACGCGCCCGTGTTGCTGCGTGTGTGTCAGGCTACCCACGGGTCAGTGCCTCTCAGGTCCGTCGCGGCCGGCCGCCGCGGGGCGCAAGCTGCCAGCTCACATGCGGATGTAGTATTCGTACTTGCAGGTGACCTCCTTGGTCTCGGCGGGCTTGAGCTCGAGCTGCCAGCGGATGGTGCTGTGGCCGCACAGGCCGGGCTGGCCGCTGACGTTCTTCCAGTCGGTGCTGCGGAAGTCGGTGATGGTGATCGTGCCGTCGTCGGAAGCCTCGAGGGCGTTGCCGCCCAGCTCGCAGGCGAGGTAGAGGGTGACGGGCTCCTTCTTGTAGTTGGTGACGCGCAGGGTGCCTTGCTTGGAGATCTTGGCGTGGTCGTAGCCGCGGTAGCGGATGGCCTTGAGCACGCGCGCGAGCTCCTTCTCGGCGTAGGTGCCGCGCACGTCGATGGCGACCGTGATGGGCACCTGGACCTTGGCGCCGATGGACGTGTAGGTGAGCAGCTCCTGGCCGATGGGCAGGTAGCCATCGACGACGAGCGCGGCGCCGGTGGTCCAGGGGACGTTGGTGTCGTTGCTCAGCTCGACCTGGTGCCAGATCTCGTTCTTGAGGAGTCGGACGGGCGAGGCGTGCTTGCTGACGTTGGGGAGGGCCTCGGTGCCGGCGTGGGCGAGGTGGACGTCCCAGGTGTAGAGGTGGCGGCACGGGACTTTGGCCTGGAGCACGGGGATCGCGGCGCGCTCGCCGGCGCGGAGTGCCAGCTTGGGCAGGTGGTAGACGAACAGGTCGTGGGCGCCCTCGGCGGCGAGCTCGGCGGGGATGGCCGGCGCGCCGCCAGCCGCGGCGGGCTGCGGCGCGATGCGTCGGCCGCGGGACTCGCCCCCGCGCTGGCTGAACAGCACGTTGCTGGCGCTCTGGCCCATGATCTGCGGCGCCGCGCGCTGGAGCGGGTTGACCAGCGACGGGGCCAGGCAGATGGGCGACACGCAGTTGCGGAAGCGGAAGTTGGGCACCCCGACCACGAGGTCCACAGGCACGCCGTCGAGGTGCTCGCTCTCGTTGAGCAGCTCGGCCTGCATGGTGAGGCTGGCCGTGCCGCCCTTGGCGAGGGCCACGCGGTAGGTCGGGATCCAGCGGATGCCGGGGCCGAAGTAGCACACGTCGAGCTCGACGCCGTCCTTCGTGGTTGCAGGGTCGAAGTCCAGGACCAGGTGCTTCTTGGTCTCGGTCGCCCCGCCGCCCTTGGGGATGGTCTGCTGCTTGGCGACGAGGCTGCGGAGCTTGCCCTTGGTGGGGATGGCCCAGAAGGAGCCGAGGACGGCGGTCTGCGGGACCTCCTCGATGACGGCCTGACCGGCCTCGTCGGGCTGGCCGGTAACCTTCTTGACGAGCATGGCGTAGCCGTCCTTGAACACGACGGCCCGCGCCGTCTTCACGTCGAGCGTGCGCCCGCCGCCCGCCTCGGCTGCCGCGCCGAGCAGCACCATCGCGATCGCGACCCGCGCCACACACTTCCCTGTCCTGCCCATTCCTTGCCCTCCTTGAGCCTGGGTTCTCACTTGCCGTTCGGCCCCTTGATGAGCGTGGGCTCGCCGTCCACGAGCAGGAGGATGTCGCCGCGGAAGGCGAGGCATCCCTGGCGGCCGTCGCGCGCGAGGCGGTAGGCCAGGTCCATGTAGGCCTCGGTGCCGAATCGGAGGGTCCGCGTAGGGGTGGCGTAGGCCTCGCTGTCGAGGACGCGGGCCTCGACCCAGCCGCCGCGGCGGCGGTAGAAGGTCCTGTCGGCCATCTGCTGGACGGCGCGGGACTCGATGGATCGGAGCCGCTCGTCGAAGAAGGCGTTGCGGCCGTTGAGCACGAGCTGGTTGCGGAGGGTCTGGCGGTTGAGCTCCTGGTTGACCGAGCCGATGCCGGAGCGTCGTCGGAAGGCGCGGTCGTCGAAGTTGCGGCGCGCCTCGACCAGGAGCGCGTCGCGGTGGGTCAGGTCGGTGCCCTCGCGAGCGAGGAAGGCGGTGTACTCGGTGAGGATGCCGAACTGGGTGGAGAGGCGGACGACCTCGCCGACGAGGTCGCGGAGCTTGGCGTCCACGGCCTTGTCGCCGCGCTGGAGGCCGAGGTCGGCGCCGAGATTGCGGATGGCGTCGAGCAGCACGGCGATCCGCCGGCTGGCCCACAGGCGCGGCACGAACGCGTTGTGCACGCTGGCGGTCGCGGGGTCGAAGCCGAAGCGGAAGGTGCGCTGCTCGCCCAGGTAGTTGCCCTCGACGGCGAGGGCGAGGGGCTCGGAGCCGTCGTAGCGGCCGAGCACGACGAGCTGGTCGCCGGCGAACAAGTCGGGGAGCTGGCTGGGGACCACGTCGTGCACACGTCGCTCGGCCAGCTCCCCGTGCGCGCTTCGGGCCGTGAGCTCGGCGCCGGCCAGCACGGGGCCGGCCAGGCGGTCGAACACCTGCGCGACCTTCGCCCCCACGTCCTCGTCGGGCAGCACGAACGTCGCGGTGCCCCGCGACTGCACCGCGATCGCCTCGAGCAGCGGCGTGTTGACGTCCACGCCCACGCCGAAGGTGAACACGCGGCGGCGATGGGGGTTCCTGCCCTCGACGAGCTCGCGGATGGTCTTCTCCGCGGTGTGTCCCACGGTGGGGAGGCCGTCGGTGAGGAAGAGGACGATGGGCAGGGCGCCCTCGGTGGGCCGCTGGCGCAGGGCGGCCCGCAGGGCGCCGTAGATGTTGGTGCCGCCGCGGGAGCGGACGTTGCGGAGGTAGAGGATGGCGGCCACCTCGTTGACGGGCCGCTTGCGGATCGGGCGGTCGGCGAAGTGGTCCACGCCCTCGTTGTAGGTGATGATGTTGAAGGCCTCGTCCTCGCCGAGGCGCCGGAGGATCTGCTCGGCCGCGTCGCGCACCTGGCGCATCTTCTTGCCGTTCATGCTGCCCGAGCGGTCGAGCACCAGGGTGACCTCGCGCTGGATCCGCCGCGCCGGCAGCGTCGCAGGCAGGCCCGCGACCAGCAGGAAGTAGCCCCCGCCCTCCTCGGGGTAGGCGTAGACCGACGCCGTCACCCGGTCGCTCTCGCACAGGCACCGCAGGCGGAAGGGCCCGGGCTGGCGGGTCACCCCCGTCTCGGCCTGCACGACCACGGCGTCGCCGCTCTCGCGCCGTACCGCGAGCCGGTGGGTCGGCGAGTAGACGGTCGAGATGGGCGCCTTGGAGTGGACCTCGACGCGGATCTTCCAGGGCACCTCGTAGTCCACCGACTCGCTGCGCGGGAGGACGTAGTCGAAGCGTCCGCCCTCGGTCGCCAGGAGGGTCTCGTAGACGAGGCGCACCTTCTGCCGCCCGCGCGGCGGGACGGGGAAGACGCTGGAGCGGACGAGATTGTATCCGACGAACTCGAGGAGCGCGGGGTCGCGGAGGCGGGCGACGATGGCGTCGTAGGTGCGGCGCGCCTCGTCGCGGGGCAGCAGCTCGGCCGAGGACGCCTTGCCCGCACCCTGGAAGTCGAAGCCGCGGACCACCGCGCCCTCGGGCACGGGCACCACCAGCTCGGCCTCCTGGCGCGCGTGGGTCCCGTTGCGCAGCGCGATGTCGAGGGTGGTGGTGGCGGCGCGCTCGACGATCCGCACGTCCACCGCGACGCCTGTCGTCTCGACGGCCCTGCGGCCGCCCGCGCGCGCCGCGCGGGCCTGGGGCACCAGGATGTTCGACGCGAAGCCCTTCGGCCGGCCCCGCGCGGCGGCGGTTCCGGGTGCGGGGACAAGGAGGGCCAGCAAGCAGGCCGCTCCCATCAGGCTCTGGCAACGCATAGCCACGGGTGCCTCCGGGGCCGGGGGGCTTGCTCTTTCGTGCAACCGGACTATAGTATACGCTGGGGGGGCGGGCATGCGTGTAACCGCTTTGTAACTTCGGTCGCCGTAAGCGCAGAACCTGACGAGACCTGGGAATGGCCGACGAGGACCCACGCACGGACGAGGCGCTCGTCGAAGCGGCCAATCGCGGCGACGTCGCCGCCTTCGAGGCGATCTACTATCGTTACCGCGACTGGGTCGTCCGGCTCGCCGTGCGCTACACCGGCAACCAGGACGAGGCGCTCGACGTCCTCCAGGAGACCTTCGCCTACCTGCTCCGCAAGCTGCCCCACCTGCGCCTCACCGCCCGGATGACCACGTTCCTCTATCCCGTCGTCAAGCACCTCTCGCTGGCACTGCTGCACAAGCGGCGGCGCCTGGTCTCCAACGACGAGCTCCTGCGCCAGCAGGCCGCCAGGCCCGCCGACGGCATCGAAGCGGCCCGCACCGAGCTCGCGACGGTCTGCGCGTTCCTGCCTGAGGGGCAGCTCGAGGTCCTGCTCATGCGCTTCGTCGACTCGATGACCCTCCAGGAGATCGCCGACGCCCTCGAGATCCCGCTCGGCACCGTCAAGTCGAGGCTCCACCACGCCCTCAACGCGCTGCGGCGCAGCGAGAAGACGCGCCGCTATTTCCGGGAGTGATCGGGCATTTGCGGTGAACCCTTGGACCGCCGCAAACCCTTAAGCAATGGAGGCATAGGATGAGCGAACCGAGCCAGCCTGCGCCGGATGAGCCGCAAGTGCTTGCGCCGCAGAAGCTTGCGGACGATCTCGCCGCGCTCTTCGGCCAGCCGGCCGCCGTGCCCGAGCCGGTGGACC
>CBFDBL010000432.1:0-5857 GCA_965603035.1 uncultured bacterium | reverse complement strand
CCGCCTCCGCCGAGGGCGTCGGCGGGCGCCCTCTCCCGAGGGGAGAGGGCCTGTTGGGTGCCTCATTGTGTTGTGAGTCTGGCTCTATGCGCGTCGCCATTAACGCTCTGCTGCTCTCGGGCCACTACTCGGGCGTCGAGAGGGCGATCCTCGAGCTCCTGCGCCACATCGGCGAGGGCGCCGACGACGAGATGGTGGCGCTCGTGGCCAGCGACTTCGATGCCGGCGAGCTCGAGGGCTGCCGCATCGCGATCGAGCGACTGCCCGTGAGCAACCGCTCGCGGCTCGCGCGCATCGCCTACGAGCAGGGCCTGCTGCGCCGACACCTCGACGGCTTCGACCTCTTCCACGCCCCGGGCTACGTCGCGCCGAGCCGTCTGCCCGTGCCCATGGTCGTGACGATCTACGACCTCATCGCCCTGCGCCACCCCAAGCTGGCAAGGCGCTCGAACGTCGCGCACTACCGCCTGCGACTGCCCCGCGCCGCGAGAGCCGCCAGGCTCATCATCGTGCCGTCCGACGCCGTCGCGCGCGACGTCTCCGACCATCTCCGCATCCCGCACAGCCGGCTGCGCGTCGTGCCGCTCGGCATCGACGACCGCTACCAGCCGCCATCAGGCGGGGCCGTCGCCGCGCTCGAGCAGCGGCTCGGCATCGACCAGCCCTTCATCCTCTTCGTCGGCAACATCGAGCCGAAGAAGAACCTGGCGACCCTGCTGCGCGCCTTCGCCACGCTGCGCCGCCAGGGCCGGCCACACCAGCTCGTGCTCGCGGGCAAGTATGGCTGGAAGTCGCGCAAGCTCTACCGCCTGCCCGCCGAGCTCGGCATCCACGACGCCGTCCGCTTCCTCGGCTACGTGCCCGAGGGCGACCTGCCCGCGCTCTACGGCGCGAGCGACCTCTTCGCGTTCCCCTCGCTCGTCGAGGGCTTCGGCCTGCCGCCGCTCGAGGCCATGGCCTGCGGCGTCCCTGTCGTGGCCTCCGACGCCGCGGCACTGGTCGAGACGGCCGGCGACGCCGCCCTCCGGGTGCCCGCGCGCGACGTCGCCGCGCTCGCCGACGCCATGGGCCGCGTGCTCGACGAGCCGGCACTGCGCGAGAAGCTGGTCGAGGAGGGCCGCCGCCGCGCCGCACGGTTCACCTGGGCCCGCACGGCGGAGCTCACCCGCGCGGTCTATCGCGAGGCAGTGGGATGAAGATCGCCTACGTCGTCGGCGCGTTCCCGAGCGCGAGCGAGACCTTCATCGCGCGCGAGATCGCCGCGCTCGAGGCGCGCGGGACCGAGGTCCACGTCTTCCCGCTCTGGCGCGACCCGGCCGCGCCGCCCGCCGAGCAGGCCGCGACGCCGGTGCACCGCTGCGGCTGGCTGTGCCTGGGGGCGCAGCTCCGCTACCTGTGGCCCAACGCGCTCTGGCAGTGCTACCTGCTCGGCTGCCTGCCGCGGGAGCCGCGGGGCGCGCTCCGGGGGCTGTGGCACCTGGGCACGGCACTCGAGATGGCGCGGCGGATGCGGGCGCTGGGCGTCGAGCGCGTGGTCGGCCACTTCGCCAACGCGCCCTCGACGGCCGCCTGGATCGCCGCGTCGGTGGCCGGGCTGCCCCTGAGCCTGGCGGTGCACGCGCGCGACGTGTTCGTCGAGCCGCAGCTCCTCCGCGCCAAGGCACGCGACGCCGAGCACGTCCTGGCCTGCAACTCCGCCGTCGCCGAGCGGGCCGCCCAGCTCATTGACCCCGCCGACCGCCCGAAGCTCCAGCTCCTCCACCACGGCATCCCGCTCGACGCCTACCCCCTGCGCGAGCCGCCGCCCGAGCCCGACGAGCCGCCGCTGCTCCTCGGCGTCGGCCGCCTGGTCGAGAAGAAAGGCTTCATCCACCTCGCGCGCGCCGTCGCGCGGGTCCGCGAGCGCCGCGCCGAGCTGCGCTGCTGGCTCGTCGGCGACGGCCCCGAGCGCGGGGCGCTCGCGCGCGAGATCGCCGCCCTCGGCCTCGCCGGCGCCGTCGAGCTGATGGGATGGATGACCCCAGGCGAGCTGAAGATGACGGCCTACGAGCAGGCCTCGCTGCTCGTCATGCCGAGCGTGGTCGCCCGCGACGGCGACATGGACGGGCTGCCCAACGTGCTGCTCGAGGCCGCGGCCATCGGCGTGCCCATCGTCGCGACCGACGTCGGCGGCATCGGCGACCTGGTGCGCGACGGCGAGACGGGCCTCGTCGCCAGGCCCGGCGACCCCGAGGATCTCGCCGCCAAGATCGAGGCCGCGCTCGACGATCCCGACGCGGCCATGGCCCGCGCGCGCAAGGCCCGGGCCGAGGTCGAGCAGCGCTTCGACGCCGCACAGCAGATCGACAAGCTCGTGGAGGCGCTCGACCTGACGTGACGCTGGAGCGTCGGCGAGGCCCGTCCCGACGCTGGAGCATCGGGACGAGTGGGGGCTCGGCAGGAGCCTCGCCCTCCCAGGTTGCTCGCCGGCGGCTCGCGCGGCTCGGCAGGAGCCTCGCCCTCCCTCACCACTGCCGACCGCTACTGCCGCTGCCGACGGCCGACCGCCTCTTCGCTCCTCGTCCCTCGAACCTCGTCCCTCGAACCTCGTCCCTCTATCCGACGGCGATCTTGAGGGTGTGGCCGCGGCCGATGACGAGCGGGCGGGCGAAGACGATGGCGTAGCCGCCGACGGCGCGCTCGAGGCTGACCTCGCGGTCGAGGCCGCTGAGGGTCGCGCGCACCGGCGTGGCCTTGCGCTGGACGAGCGGGGTCACGATGCGGCGAAGCGGCAGCTCGCCGTAGTCGAGGCGCAGCGACAGCTCGGCCTTGCCCGCCGCGAGCTTCTGGCCGTAGACCCCCCAGCCGGCGGCGACGCTGAAGAAGCAGCGGAAATCGCCCTCGTCGATGCGGGGTGCGAACCCGATGCTCTGCTCGGCGGCCGAGTAGTGGAAGCCGCTGAGCGCCAGCAGCAGCGAGTAGCTGGCCATCGAGCGGGCGTAGTGGTGTCCGCACTCGAACTCGTCCCAGGGGTTGCGCCTGTCGCCGAGGTGGCGGTCGCGCACGCCCTTGACGATGGCCAGGGCCTCGTCGAGCATCCCCTCGTAGACCAGGTGGCTCGCCACCTGGTACTCGATGCCGCACCACACCTCGTCGGCGAACCAGAAGGCGTGGCCGGGCCGCTCGCCCCGCGGCCACGTGGCGATGAGCAGGCCCGCCTCGTCGTTCACGGCGTAGATCCGCAGCAGGCACGGATGCTCGCCGAGGTCGGCCCGCCAGTTGTGCTCGAAGAGGGCCTTGAGGGCTGTCCTGACGTTCCGCCTGTCGTAGAGGTGGCCGAGGCCCAGCATCGTGGCCACCCACTGGCCGATGAGCTGATCGCTCAGGCAGCCCTTGCCGAACTGCCAGCGGGGCCAGTCGGGGAACTTGTCGTCCTTCCCCCTGTCGATGATGCTGCGGTAGGGCTCGGGCCAGACGGCGTCGGCCTCGGGGTTGACCTGCTGCTCGTAGTAGTCGCCGTTGAACAGGTGCTTGTCGGTCCAGGCCGAGCCCTTCTCGAAGAGCCGGCGGTAGGTGGCCGCGGCCCGCCTGTCGCCGGCGGCGCGGGCCAGCTCCTCGCCCGCGCGCAGCGCGCCCAGGTAGAGGCTGCCCGCCATGGTGTTCGGGCCCCACCACTCCTGGTCGTAGGTGTTGTGCTGCACCCCCTCCATCACCCCGTCGCGGTCGGCGTCCCAGTACCGCCAGGCGAACTCCAGCGCCTTCTTCGCCTGTGGCCAGACGCGCGCGAGCCAGGCCTCGCCGCCGCCGATGAGCCACTCGCGGTAGACCTGCATCACCAGGCCGTTCTGGCCGTCGGCCGCGGGCACGAAGCCCGACGTCGCCCGCGTGCCGAGCGGCAGGGGCATGCGGAACTGCACGAAGCCGTCGTCGCCCATCGACCAGGTGAGGTGGGCGTCGAGCATGGAGCGCTGGAGGCTGGGGAAGAGGTAGGGGAGCGCCTGGGCGTAGTTCCACACGTGGGTGCACGAGCCCTCGCAGCAGCCGCTGGAGTCGTTGCAGCCCTCGAAGCCGTAGAGGGTGCCGTCCTCGAGCCGCAGACAGGTGGGGCTCTTGAGCACGGCGAGCTGCGAACTGACGGCGTCGAGCACGTGGCTCGGCACCGTGGAGGCGAACAGCGAGTCGTGGAAGCGGCGGGTCTCCTCGTACAGCCGGTCGTAGTGGCTGACGACGTACTCGGCGACGTCCCAGGCGTCGTCCCACAGCGTGGCGTAGTAGTTGCGCCAGGTCGCGGCCCGCTCGCAGCCGTCCTCGCCGCACCGCGTGCGCCAGTGCTCGAAGACGGGAAAGTGCCAGGTGATGAGGAACGGGATGACGGCCTCGGCGCCCGGGGCGAGCTGGGCATTCGCCGCGACCGTGCCCGTCGGCACGCCGCCGTCGCCAGGGGGCGGGAACTCGTCGCCCCAGGCGATGGCCTCCCACCACTTGGCCAGCGTGCCGTGTCCGCCGGGCCAGCGCGGCCACACGGCGGCATCGTCCCAGGTGGTGACCAGCGCCATGGAGCCGAAGCGCGGCGACGTCGGCGGGTGCTTCTCGGTCGTGAGGAAGAGGCCCGTCATGCCCAGGTCGTCGCGCGCCTCGTTCACCCGGCCCTCGGCGTCGGGGTGGCCCACCACGTTCGCGAGGTTCCCGAACAAGGTGGCCGCGACGGCCCGGCGCGAGACGTTCTTGAGGCGATAGACCAGGATGGCGCAGGGAATGCTCGAATCGTCGGGGTTGAGCGGGATGAAGGGGTTGAAGGCCGTGAGGGTGACGCGAAGCGGCATGTCGGGGTCGCGGAACTGGACGGTGGCGAAGGGGAAGTGTCCCTTGAAGGTCACCTTGCGGAAGTGTGGGAGCCCCTCGCCGGCGTCGCGCGGCATCGAGTGGCCGCCGCCGATGCGATCGCCGCCAGCAGGCCCCTGCACCACCTTCGTCACCGGCTCGCGGCCCTGCTGGCGCACCTTGAGGGTGAAGAAGGAGTCGGGCACGGTGAAGCCCTTGGCGGGGCGGTTCATGATCTCCCAGTCGCGGAGCTGCCCCCAGCCGCCCAGGCTGACCATGCCGGCGCCGATGCCGCCGAGCGGCAGGGCGATATGGTCGAGGTGAGTGCCGCGGTGGGTCGGCTGCGGGCCGCGGCGGTAGAGCTCTTTCTTCGAGTAGGGGATCGACTTGCCAGCCACTGCGTGCTCCTTTCGCGCCGCACATCGGGCCACGGGCTCGGCCGGGCGCCTCGAGCCGGATTATAGCGCGCCGCTTGGCCCTTTCAAGCGGTTTTGCCGGCCGGCCGACCTCCCCGGTATACTGACCCGGCCCGCTGGGAGGCGAAGGAGGCATCGCCCATGAGCCGCGCGATACTGGTCTGGACCGCCGTGCTGGCGGCCACCGTGGCAGGCTGCGGCGGCGAGAAGAAGGTCGAGGTGCACACCCAGCCCTTCGAGGAGGCCATCGTCGAGTACTGCCGCGTGAACTCCATGGGCATGAAGCCCGACACCTTCGAGTCCGTCGAGCTCACCGGCGACAAGGCCGTCGCCAAGGTCCGCATGGCCACCGCCGACGACCTCTACGGCATGAAGCCGCTGTGGACCATCGAGTTCACCCGCCAAGGCGACACCTGGCTGGTAACCCGCATCGAGCGGTGAGGGCATCAGCGGCGCGGCTATTGACCTCTGCATGACCAATGCAAAGACGACTGCCACCTGTCCCGAGCCCCGCCCGCCGTGACCCGCAGGCGCCGGCGGCGATGACGCAAGGGGCCTGCGGCAGTCAGCCCCGCGGGCTTCGACAGGGGCACCATGGCTCGGGGCCACGTTCTGCCAGCGGCCGCGTGCCGTCGCGGGAC
>CBFDBL010000431.1:0-5859 GCA_965603035.1 uncultured bacterium | reverse complement strand
AGATATAGCACGGGCCAGATTTGTGGGCAAAGGTCAGGGCGTGAGCCCTGGGAAACGGCGCGCCCAACATGTCAAGCCCCGTCAGGGGCGGCAGAAGCCTGCGAAACGGCAGTCTGCCGCCTCCGTCACAGATCTCTTACGCCCCTGAAGGGGCTGTCCTGGGGTGGCGCCGCGATCCCACGGCTTACGCCGTGGGCTACACTCTTCCGCCCGCAAGCGGGCTGGCCAAGCCCTATCTCCACGCCATTCGTGTCAGGAGCCTTTTCTGTCGCACTGGCTCCCGTCGCCTTCTGCGAAGGGCATGCGGGCTGTCGGGTGCAAGGGGTGCGGCGCGGCAAGCGGCGAAGACGCCGCCCTCGCCTGCGTGCGAAGACGCCCTGCGGCTCGGTCAGAGTCGAAAGGAACCGACCTGCCTGTGTGGCTTGCGGACGGGACACAGACAGAGAAAAGGTGTCAGGAGCCTTTTCTGTCCTCCACCGGGCAGAGACGAGCGAAGCCGGGAGGGACCTGCGTCGCCACCGGCCAGGTCGCGGGTAGGCCGTCCCACGGGCCATGCCTGTGCTTGTTCGATGGAAATCGACGACGAGGACGACGAAGAGGACGATCCGGGCCGGCGATCGGTGCTGCCTGACATTCGGGGCCGGACTCGTGCGGGCGGGTGGTGGGGTGGGCTGGGCGAGGCGGTCAGGCGTGGAGGGGCTCGGGGACGCGGCCCTCGGCCTGCTGGTGGCACTGGTACATGAAGGCCTCGATGCGGGTGTCCTCGCCGACGTGGGTGAGGCCGTCGTAGGTCATCTTGAGGATGGGCATGCCGGGGTGCAGGCGGCGGTAGCGCTCGAGCAGCGCGTCGACGATGGTGCCGGGCATGCAGTTGAAGGGGATGACGTTGACGACGCCGTCGAAGCCGTGGTGGGCGTACTCGACGAGCCGGCCCATGGAGAGGACGGCCTCGCCGCGAATGGCGAAGTCGAGGTACGGGCTGGCGAGGCCGAGCACCTCGCGGGTGTGTGCCTCGTAGGTGAAGTCGCGCAGGGCGCCCTCGAAGGGCCGGGTCATGCGGCGGACCTCGCGCTCCTGGAACCAGTCGGTGACCAGCTCCACCAGGTAGCCGCGCAGGTCGCCCGCCGTCCAGCTATCGGTTTTCCGCTCGTAGCCGATGTAGTCCACCCACTCCTCGAGGGGGGGCAGGCAGATCTCGGCGCCGAGGGCCTCGAGCTTCTCGGCGAGGAAGTGGTTGCAGTAGGGGTTGCAGCGCACGTAGATCTCGCCGACGATGCCGATCCGCGGCCTGGGCACCCTGCGGTCCACGGCCACCGAGCCGAACGATGCGACGATGTCGCGGGCGATCGGCACGAGGTCCTCGCCGCGCGCGACCGCCTCCTCGGCGCGATCGACGAAATGGGCGTAGAGGGCGTCGCAGTCGCCCGCGCTCACCTCGTAGGGGCGGGCCTGGCGGGTGATCTTGTCGAGCAGGTCGACCAGGATGATGCCGCGCCAGGCCTGGCGGCGGAAGTTGGGGCCGAGGCTGCCGAGGTCGCCGTGGTAGCCTTCGCTGCTCGCCTGGTCGAGCTCGACGACCGGCACGTTCGGGAAGCCGAGCTCGTCGAGGACCATGCGGTGGAACTTCGAGTACTGGCCGAACCGGCAGGGCCCCATGGCCGAGGGCATGAAGAAGGCGCTGCGCGAGGGGTCGAAGTCGGGCCGCTCGACGGCCTTGAGGATGTCGCCCGTCGTGACGATGCAGGGGAAGCACTCCTTGCCCGACGTGTACTGCCGCCCGCGGTCCACGCTCTCGGCGTCGGAGGCGGGGAGCGGGACGGCCTCGACGTCGTGGGCCCGCATGGCGGCGGCGATGACGCGCTGGTGGTTGCCCATGAAGGGGACGTAGACGACCATGCCTGGCCTGGCGCGTCCGACGGCGAGGTGGGGGCTGGCGGGGCGCCTGGCGACGGGGCCCTCGGCGTTGCGGATGCTGTCGAGGAAGGCCTCGCAGCGGGTGATGGCGCCGACGTCGGCGCTGTGCTCGTCGACCTCGATGGTGAGGTAGGGCTTGCCGCGCATCTCGCGGGCGAAGTACTTCATGATGAAGCTGTCGGGGCCGCAGGCGAAGTTGGTGACGTAGAGTGCGTGGAGGCGGTCGTCGTCGGCGATGGCGCGGCCGAGGCTGAGGATGCGCTGGCCGTAGCGCCAGTACATGTTGGGGTAGTCGTGGCCGATGTCGGCGCCGTTGAGCGGCACGAAGTCGGGCGGGACGGCGAGCACGCCGAGATCGCGCAGCTTCTCGGGCAGCCCGAGGTTCAGGCCGTCGTCGCAGCCGTTGTAGGGGCGGCTGACGATGACGATGGCGATGTCGTCCTCGGCGAGCCCGTCGAGGATCTCCTGGCCGCGGCGCTCGATGGCGGCGTAGAAGCGGCGCTGCGCCTCCCACGCGACCCCGAGCGCGGCCCGCGCCCGCGCGCGCGGCACCCCGAGCTTGCGGGCCAGGCGCAGGAGCACCCGCTCGACCTCCGACGGCCCCCGCTCCATGTGGATGATCGGCTGCAGCACCTCGGGCGCGTAGTGCGCGAAGTCCAGCGCCGCGTCGATGAGGAACGGCGTGCTCTGGATGTAGGGGCAGTTGTAGGAGCGCTTGGCGCCCTCGAAGAGGGGCCGCATGTTGATGATGCTGGGCAGGAACACGAGGTCCACGTCGCTCTCGAGCAGCTCGAGCACGTGGCCGTGTGCGGCCTTGATGGGGAAGCAGGTCTCGGCGACGACGTGCTCGAGGCCGTCGCGGATCAGCCGCCGGTTCGTCTTGCCGCTGGTCACGACCTGGAAGCCCATCTCCATGAAGAGGGCTTTCCAGAAGGGGAACTGCTCGAAGTAGGTGCCGACCCGCGGGATGCCGACGCTGCGGCCGTTGGGCCGCGTCGGCTGCTTCGCGCCGTAGCTGGTCAGGAGCAGGCGCTCGCGCTCGCGGAACAGGCGCGGCAGGTGGGCGCCGGCGCTCGCGCGCTTCTCCTCGTCGTACTTCCCGCACCGGCTGCCGTAGTGCAGCGGCGGCTGGCCCTCGACGCTCACCCGCCGCACCTCGCACAGGTTCGAGCAGTCCTTGCACTCGAAGGTCTCGACGCTGTAGTGCAGGTCCGTGAGGTCGAAGCCCCTGAACGTCGAGGCGCCGGCGCGCTGCTCCTGGGCGATCAGGGCGCAGCCGATGGCGCCTATGACGTCGTGGTGCGGCGGCACGGTGATCTTCTTGCCGGTCACCGCCTCGAAGGCCGCGACGACCCCCCGGTTGTAGGCCGTGCCGCCCTGGAAGAAGATGTGCTCGCCGATCCGCCGGTCCTCGACCACGCGGTTCAGGTAGTTGTAGACGATCGAGTAGCACAGGCCGGCCACCAGATCCCGCTTCGCCACCCCCTGCTGCTGGTGGTAGTTGAGGTCGCTCTCCATGAACACCGTGCAGCGCTCGCCGAGGTGGGCCGGCGCCTCCGAGCTGAGGGCCATGCGGCCAAACTCGCCCTTGATGTCGATCCCCAGCCGCTCGGCCTGCTCCTCGAGGAACGAGCCGGTGCCCGCGGCGCACACCTTGTTCATCGTGAAATCGACGACCGCGCCGTTCTCGAGGTAGATGTACTTCGAGTCCTGGCCGCCGATCTCGAAGATCGTGTCCACCTTCGGATCGATCCAGGCCGCGCCCGTCGCGTGGGCGGTGATCTCGTTCTTCACCACGTCCGCGCCGATGAAGTCGCCCGTCAGGTAGCGGCCCGAGCCGGTGGTGCAGCATCCCTTGACGAGCACGCGGTCGCCGATCTCGTCGCCCACCTCCTTGAGGCCGCGGACCACGGCCTCGATGGGCCGGCCCGCGGTCATCAGGTAGCGGCGGGCCAGGATCGTCCTGTCCTCGCTCAGCACGACCACGTTGGTCGAGATCGACCCGACGTCCACCCCCACGTAGGCGGGCACCTTGCCCCCCGGCGGCGGCGGCTCGGGCTCGACGCGGATCTCGTGGCCGGCGTCGCGCAGCGGCGGCAGGGTCTCACACTCGTGGCTGCGGCGCTGGAAGTACGCGTCGATCGCCTCCAGGCCGGCGAAGGGCGCCACCTCGTCGGCCTCGACCAGCGAGAGCACCGCCCCGATGGCGCCCATCGACGCGAAGTGCTCCGGGATGCGCAGCTCGCCCGGCGCGAGGCCCAGCACCTCCTGGAAGGCCCGCCGCATCCCCTGGTTCGCCGCCACCCCGCCGTGGAAGGCGATGGGCCGCTCGAAGTCCTTGCCCTTGCCGATATTGCTCTTGAAGTTGCGGGCCAAGGCGAAGCACAGCCCCGCCACGATGTCGTAGTCGGGCGTCGCCTCCTGCTGGAGGTGGATCATGTCGCTCTTGGCGAACACCGAGCAGCGGCCCGCGATCCGAGGCGGGTGCTCGCTGCGCAGCGCCACCTCGCCGAACTCCTCGATCGTGAACCCCAGCCGCGAGGCCTGCTGGTCGAGGAACGACCCCGTGCCCGCCGCACACAGCGTGTTCATCGAGAAGTCGCGGACCCGCACCTCGCCCGCCTCGTCCTGCTCGAGCAGGATGAGCTTGGAGTCCTCGCCCCCGATCTCGATCACCGTGCGGACCTCGGGGTGCAGGAAGGCCGTGCCCCTGCTCTGCGCGATGATCTCGTTGACGAACCGGCAGCCCAGGATCTCCGAGGTCAGCTTCCCGCCCGACCCCGTCACCGCCACCCCCGCCAGCCGCTCGGCCGGCGTCCGCGACACCATGTCCGCCAGCACACGCCGCACGGCGTCGATCGGCTGGCCCTTCGTGCGGACGTAGTGGTCCTCGAGGATGCGCCGCTCATCGTCCATCAGGACGGCATTGACGCTCACCGAGCCAATGTCGAGACCGATGTACATCCGAACTCCTCGTGTGTAGCTGGCGCCGCGACGAGGGGAGGCACAGGGCAAGCAGGCCGCGTGGCCCTCCGAACGCTCCGAACCCGCGCGTCGCCCCCTCTCTAAAGGGTTGCCATTGTAACGGATGCGGCGCGCTTTGTCCAGCCCTTGCGCCGCGGCGGGTGCCGGGCCAGGTGCTGGTGCGCCTGGTGCATGAACGCCTCGATCCGCGTGTCCTCGCCCACGTGGCTCAGCCCGTCGCACGTCACCTTCAGCACCGGCACCGCCGGGTAGACCCGCCGGTAGCGCTCGAGCAGCGCGTCCACCAGCGTGCCGGGCATGCAGTTGAACGGGATCACGTGGACCAGCCCGTCGTAGCCGTGCTGCGCGTACTCGACGGCCCGCCCCATGCTCAGCACGGGCTCGCCGCGGATGGCGGGGTCGAGGTACGGCCTGGCCAGCTCGACGACGGCCGTCGTGCGCGACTCGTAGACGAAGTCGCGAAGCACGCCCCGGAAGGGCCGCGTCAGCCGCCGCACCTCGCGCGCCTGCACGAGGCCCGTGAGCCACTCGGTCACGTAGCCCAGGCAGTTGCCGTCGGCCAGTCCGTCGGTCTTGCGCTCGTAGGCGATGTAGTCGACCCACTCCTGGAACGGCGGGCGGTCCACCTCGGCCCCGAGGGCCTCCAGCTTGCGCAGGATCTGGTGGTTCGTGTGGGGGTTGCAGCGCACGTAGATCTCGCCGATCATCCCGATCCGCGGCTTGGGCCGAGCCCTGTCGACCGCCACGGCCCTGAACGCCCCGGCGATCTCGCGCGCCAGCGCCAGCAGGCCCCCGCCCCGCTCGACCGCGCCTACCACCCGCGCCAGCGAGCGCTCGTAGAGCGAGTCGCAGTCGCCCGCCGTCCGCTCGTAGGGGCGGCTCTGGCGGCAGGCCTTCTGGAGCAGATCGACCAGGATGAGCCCGCGCCAGGCGAGGTGGCGGAACCGCGCGCCCAGCTTC
>CBFDBL010000430.1:0-5860 GCA_965603035.1 uncultured bacterium | reverse complement strand
CCGTCCGCTCGTAGGGGCGGGTCTGGCGGCTGGCCTTCTGGAGCAGGTCGACCAGGATGAGCCCGCGCCAGGCGAGGTGGCGGAACCGCGCGCCCAGCTTCGCCAGGTCGCCGCGGTAGCCGTCCGTGCTCGCCTGGTCGAACTCCACGATCGCCACATCCCCCAGCCCCAGATCGTCGAGCACCAGGCGCTGGAACACGCTGTACTGGCCGAATCGGCAGGGCCCCATCGCCGTGGGCATGAAGAAGGCGCTCCGCGACGGATCGAAGTCAGGCGACCGCACGGCCTTCACCATGTCGCCCGTCGTGGCGATGCACGGCAGGCACTCCTTGCCCGACGTGTACTGCCTGCCGAGCGCCAGGCTCTCGGCGTCGGGGGGCGGCAGCGCCTGCGCCTCGATCCCGTGGTGCCGCATCGCCGCCGCGACCACCTTGGCGTGGTCGTCCATGAACGGGATGTACACGACCGAGCCTCTCCTCAGAGAGCTCGACCTACCCTCCGTCTCCCCCATCGTTCGTCTCCTTCTCAGCATCGCCGCCGAGCTCGCCCAGCGGCCGCAGGCCCTCCAAGACCGCGAACTTCAGGAGGTAGAACGGCGTCCCCGTCACGTAGTGGCCGACCTGGGCCCCCACGCAAACGCCGCCCATCAGCACCCTGTTCGACAGCCTGCGCTCACCGCGGGGGCACTGACGCCCCAGGGGCCCTTCGTACACCCGCTCGCCCACGTAGACCGGGAGGGCGCAGACGGCCCCCACCACTCCCCCAGCGGCGCCGCCCCCGACTGCCCCGATCAGGGCAGGGAAGCCCACGAACGTCGACTCGTTCCACACCAGCGGAAACCACCCGTCCACAAACCGATTGGTCCGCTCGGGGAACCACCGCCCTTCCGGCGCGAAACCCAGCGCCGAGCCCGCGCACAACCCCAGCACAGCCGCCACGACCGCCGCTCGCATCGTCCACCTCCTTTCCGCGCGACGACGCACGGCGCCGGGCTATGGGCCGTACCACTGCCACCACTTCCGCACGGCCTTGCCTGCGCGCGTCGCCGCATCCCGCCCTTCCCGCCACACCGCACCGGGTCCCTTCGTCACCCAGGCCGCCGGGCCGTCCCAGAGAACCAGCTTGGCGACGTAGACCGGGCCGCCGAGCACGTAGTGCCCTGCCACGGCGCCCACGGCCAGCGGCCCCCAGAAGACAGCCTTGGTCGCAGTCATTTCACCGTCACCACCGCCCGAAACGCGGTGTGCCGTCGACTCCACAACACCGACGGGCACGAACGCCACCAGCCCAACGACGAAGCCCGCGGCCCCACCGACCGTCGCGCCGAGACATGCTGGCGCCCTCACGACGACCGAGTCGTCGTAGCCCAGGGGAAGCACCTTCTCGAAGTTGAAGAAGTCGAAGGAATGCTCGGGCACGCATCCCGGCGACCCTGCGCCCGCGAACATTGCTACCGCAAGCACAACGCTCGTTGCTCCCATCGCTGACCTCCTTTCCAGGCCACAGGATGCTCCCGCCTCCTGGAGCCAACGGCGGCTCCCGTCGCCCGCGCCCTATGCTACAGCAATCCGCATGCCAGACCCCATTGGGGCAGCATTCTCGACGCTCTCATTGACCCTAACATCTTGTTATCGCAGCGCTTGTGTCGCCCCTGGCGAGGCGGTGTGGCCGTTCCTGCCTCGGCGGGTGGCAGCAGTTCCTGAGGAGAGGGGACGATGGCGCCCGCAGGAATTGCGGGGCATCAGGGGCGGGCACGGCGGGCGGCGTGGAGGGCGTCCTCGAGGCCCAGCTCGCGGATGAGCTTGAGGAGGGTGTTCTCCGACGAGCGGTCCCAGTGGGCGGCGATCGGGCCGAGGCGGCCGCCGTAGTGCTCGATGAAGGCGAGGAGGTACTGGCGCTTGGCGTAGTCAATGTGGCCGGGCCAGGCGGACGCCGGCGCCTCGGGCGGCGGCTGGGCGAGCACCCGCCGAAGCGCGTCGCGGTCGATCACGCCGGGACGGGCCGTCGCGGCGGCCTGCCGCACGGTCTCGGGCAGGTCGGCGAGGACCACCTCGGGCGTCTCCGAGAAGGCGACGGCGTGGCGGAGCGCATTGTCGAGCTCGCGGATGTTGCCCGGCCACGGGTAGGCGCAGAGCGCGGCAAAGGCCTCGTCGCCGAGGTACCGCTCCTGACGATCCGCGCCGCGGCACACGGCCTCGAAGAGCCGCCGCACGAGCGCCGGCACGTCCTCCGGCCGCTCCCGCAGCGGCGGGAAGACGATGCGGATGACGTTGAGGCGGTAGTAGAGATCCTCGCGGAACCTGCCCCTCCGGACCAGCTCGGCGAGGTCGCGGTTCGTCGCGGCCAGGATCCGCACGTCCACCGCGATGTCGGCCAGGCCGCCGAGCTTGCGGAAGCGCTTCCGATCGATCACCCGCAGGAGCTTGGCCTGGAGCTCGGGCGAGGCGTCGGCGACCTCGTCGAGGAAGATCGTGCCGCCGTCGGCGAGGGCGAAGAGCCCCTGCTTCTCCTCGTCGGCGCCCGTGAAGGCCCCGCGGACGTGCCCGAAGAGGTTGCTCTGGATCAGGCTGTCGCTCCCCACGTCGGCGGTGAGCCCCACTTCGACGAAGGGACCGTCGCGGCGCGGCCCCATCTCGTGGATCAGCCGCGCATGGTAGCTCTTGCCCGTGCCCGACTCCCCGCACAGCAGCACCGTCTCGTCGCTCGCCGCGGCCTTCCGCACGCTCTCCCAGGTTCGCTTCATCGCGGCGCTGGCGTGGAGCGCCACCTCGGCCGCCTCGGGCCGCTCGTCGGGCGCCGTCCGCTCGCGCAGCCGGCGCACGTAGTCGAGCAGGATGTCGATGATGTTCTCGAAGTGGAACCGATTGCCCTCGCGGAACCGGATCCGCAGCCGCCCCCTGAGGCCCAGGACCTCGCTGTCGAACTGCTCCTCGTCGAAGCCGTGGACGATGCGGCTCAGCAGCGCCGACACGGCGCCACGGAACACCCCGAAGCTGTTGGCGAACACCCGCTCGGGCCGGTGCCCCCGCTCGGCCAGATAGGCGGCCATGGCGGCCTCGCCCCGGTACGACACCATCACCGACAGGCACGACGCCTCGGAGCTCCGCTCGACCTCGAGCCGGTAGATCTCCCCACACGCCCCGCGCACGAACTGCTCGAGCAGCCACATGATCTGTTCGGCAAGCGCGACCGAGCGCCCGAGCGCCGTGTGCAGCAGGTCGGGCATGTGCCGGTCGAGCAGCGTGTCGGCAAGCTGCCGCCCCACCGCAACGTAGATGCCCTCGCCGCACAGGGCCTCGGCGAAGGCATAGAGGTCGATGAGCACCGAGTAGAAGACGTACTGCCCGCCCGCGCGGATGCGGCGCAGATACTCGCCCTCGTTGTGGCCCTGCCACTCGACGAAGGCCTCCCACACCGCCTCGTCGGTGGCCAGCTCCGCCACCCGCTCGCGCACCACGGGCAGCACCGCCTCCGCCACGCGGAAGCTCTCGCGATCGTCGAAGGAGGGCGCTGGCCGCGCCACGCGACACCCCTCACCAGACGACGGGATCGGGCAGGGGACGGCTCCTCCCGCGCTGGACGCCACGCGGCGTGCATCCCCACACGACAAGTATAGCGGGCTGCGGCGGGAAGGCAAGGGCATCGGGGCGCTCAGTCCTGGATGCCGGCTTCCTCGAGCATGGCGCGCATCTCGCGCATGGCGCGGACGAACTGGGCGCGGCGGCGAGGCGTGGTGGCGGCGTGCCACTCGGCGAAGCGCTCCTTCGTCATCTCGGGGTGCCCCCTGCCCTCGCGCCCCTGCCGCGCGCGCTGGCGCTTCCCCTGCGCGTGCATCTCGCGGATGGCCTTGACACGCAGCGACTTGGGCATGGCCTTCAGGAATACCACCATCCCCTCCATCACCTCGGCACCCAGGCGGGCGCGCTGCTCCTCCGAGATCAGGTTGAACAGGCGGCGGCGCGTCTCGGGCTTCAGCGTCTCGAAGCGCTCGCGCATCTCCTTGTTCTGGAGCGCGATGTGGAGCAGCTTCTGCATCTCGTGGGGCGGGAGCCGCTCGACCGTGTCGGCGATCTCATTGACCCAGCGGTCGAGCTGCCCGGGCGACATCTTCAGCGGGTCCGACTCGGTCATCACCGTGCCGTAGACCTGGTCGGCGGTGGTCGGCGGCGGCTCGGGCCACAGGTGCCACGTCAGGGCGCCCGCCGCGGCCAGCACGCCGACGACGGAGACGAGGACGGCGATGAGCTTCTTGCGATCCATGCGCTTGCTCTCTCCACTGGGCGGCTCGGCACGAGCCCCGCCATCCCCCTGGCGAAGTGTCAAGTGTCAAGTGTCAAGTGTCGAGTGTCAAGTGCGGAACCCCTGGGCGGTTGTTTCCTCTCGTCCAAGTCACGCGTCACCCATCACGCACCACGCATCGGCTCGCCAGGGACCTCGCCCTCCCATCCCTGCCGGCTGCCGACTTCCCCCTCGGCCCTCGTCCCTCGTCCCTGCTCAGAACACCTCGACGTGCCCGTCGTGGAAGAGGCCGTTGACACCGATGGCGCTCCCGCTGCGCTTGTGGAAGGGCTCGTAGTCGCGCAGCAGCGGCACGTCCTTGAGCTTGAAGGGGGCGAAGCGGATGGGCTGGCCGATCTTCAGGTGGTTGCACAGCTCGGCCCACTCGTAGCTCGCGCCCTCGCCCTCGAAGTAGGAGGGGAACGTGTATTCGGGGTCGGTGGGCTTGTCGTCGGGGCACTCGAAG
The DNA here is from genome assembly GCA_965603035.1 of uncultured bacterium. GTDB lineage: Bacteria > Planctomycetota > PUPC01 > DSUN01 > DSUN01 > CAZDNN01. The sequence goes on along the minus strand of CBFDBL010000430.1, from coordinate 1,116 downwards.
ATCTCGGCGGCGGAGTAGAAGACCAGGAGGTCGCGGATGCGCGGGAGGCCCGGCTGGGGCTCGGTGGAGGGCATGATGCTGGCGCAGGGGTACCAGTGCTCGTAGTCGTCGGCGTAGAGGTCGATGGCCTTGCCGAGCTGCCCGAGGTTCGAGATGCAGTGGGTCCGGCGCGCGAACCCCCGCACCCGCGCGGTCACGGGCAGCAGGATGGCCGCCAGCACCGACATGATGGCGATGACGACCAGCAGCTCGATGAGGGTGAACGCGCGTCGCCGCATCCCGATACCCCAAGCCATGGCCCGTTCCCCGCCGCGCGTCCACCATTGAACACTACAGGGCGGCGGAACGCAAGGTTCCGGTCGCTCGGAAGGCTGTCGTTTGGCCGTGTGGGGCAGACGGGTGGCGGCGTCTACCCATCTCTGCACGAGCGATCCAGGGCTCGGCTGGCGCCACGCCTTGCCGGCCAGGCGCGCGCACGTGGTTCGAAGCGGCCAGCACGGACTGCGGCTCCTCGAGCCCGTAAGCTCACTGACGGCAGAGCCGTTCCGCGAGGTGACGGTCTCGCTGCACCCTGCCGAGGCTGGTGAGAGGGGGCCGTCACGTCCTGCTGTGGCCGTCCGGGCCGCGGCTCCGCTCGCCCGTGGCTCCCGTCGCTGTCTGCGAAGGGCCATGCCGGCTGTCGGTCGCAAGGGATGCGGCGCGGCAAAGCGGCGAAGACGCCGCCCTCGCCTGCGTGCGAAGACACCCTGCGGCTCGGTCAGAGCGTAAAGGAACCGACCTGCCCGTGTGGCTTGCGGACGCGACACAGACAGAGAAAAGGTGTCAGGGACGAATGGCGTGGAGATGGGGCTTGGCCAGCCCGCTCGCGGGCGGAAGAGTGTAGCCCACGCCTGCCCTGAGCGTAGCCGAATGGGGCGTAAGCCGTGGGATCGCGGCGGCCCCCCAGGACAGCCCCGTCAGGGGCGTCACAGACCTGTGACGGAGGCGACAGACCGCCGTTTCGCAGGCTTCTGCCGCCCCTGACGGGGCTGGCCCTGGCTCTGACCCGGATCCCAGGGCTTACGCCCTGACCTTTGCCCACAAATCTGGCCCGTGCTATATCTCGGCGCGCGAGCG